>CAUUEM010000172.1:0-3210 GCA_963544045.1 uncultured Gemella sp.
GGACAAAAGAAAATGATTTTCTACCATCTAGTTTAGAGGGCCAACTTAATTTTAGCCTCATAGAAATGGAAAAAATGAAATTTGGAAAATATAATTATTCTAGTTTCAAAAGAATTAATAATGTAAGAGAAGCTACAGCAGTGTTCGAAAAATATTTTGAAAGAGCTGGTGTAGTAGCAATTGAAGAACGAACTAAATATGCTGAAGAAATATATAGAAAGTATGCATAGTCTATAAGTATAAAAACTTATTGTAAAACTTAAATGATTACAATAAGTTTTTTTTATTTTGAAATAATATAATTAATTTTTATTATGAAAACATTCTAACTCATAGCGAAAAATATATTAATATGGTAAAATTAAATAGGTAATAATTATAATAATAAATGTATTAGTAATTTAAAGAGGTATTTATGGCAAAAGAGAGAGCAGATGTGCTTTGTGTAAATCAAGGTTTATTTGAATCAAGGGAAAAAGCTAAAAGAGCTATAATGGCAGGAATAGTCTACAATGATAATATAAGAATAGATAAAGCTGGAGAAAAAGTTGAATCTACAGCAGAATTAAGGATAAAAGGAAAACAAATGCCTTATGTTAGTCGAGGAGGATTGAAATTAGAAAAAGCTATTAATGAACTAGGCTTTAATGTAAAAGATAAAGTAATGTTAGATATAGGTTCTTCAACTGGTGGATTTACAGACTGTGCTTTACAAAATGGTGCAAAGTTTGTGTATGCATTAGATGTTGGAACCAATCAATTAGTATGGAAATTAAGGACGGATGAACGAGTTAAAGTTATGGAACAGACTAACTTTAGACATTCTGTAAAAGAAGATTTTGATATATTTGACATAGACATAGCATCAATAGATGTTTCATTCATTTCACTATCTTTAATTTTGCCTAACTTATCAGAAATCATTAAAGATGGTGGAGAAGTTTGTGCTCTTGTTAAACCTCAATTTGAAGCAGGTAGAGAAAAAGTAGGTAAGGGTGGAATAGTAAGAGACAAAAAAACACAAATTGAAGTAATTGAAAAAGTACTTCTTTTGGCTAATAGTGTAGGATTTAGTATGATTAATTTTTCATATTCGCCTATAACAGGTGGAGAAGGGAATATAGAATTCCTTATGATTCTAAAGTATAATGCTGAAAAAGTTATTGAAAATAAAAGTATTAATATTGAGCATATTGCAAATAATGCTCATAATCATTTTAAATAGGAGGTATAGATGTGCTAATTCAATTAAATATAAAACAATTCGGTATTATTGAGAATGCCACAATCGAGTTGAAAAATGGATTAACTGTACTTAGTGGAGAGACTGGAGCTGGTAAGTCAATGATTTTAGCAGCGATTTCTCAATTATCTGGTCAAAGAACATCTACTTCTTATATTAGATATGGAGAAGAGAAAGCTAGCGTTGAAGGAGTATTTGATTTCCCTAAAAACAAAGCAGTTATTAATATTTTTAAAGAGTTAGATATAGACATAGAAGATGAAGTTATTATAATTAGAAGAGATATTTATAGTAGTGGAAAAAGTGTTTGTCGAGTAAATGGGACAATAGTAAATTTATCTACTCTAAAAAAAATATCAGAATTTTTACTTGATATTCATGAACAGCATGATAATCAAATTCTATTAGTTGAGAAAAATCATCTTAATTTAATTGATTCATTTAATAAAGAAAATATAAACCCAGTATTGAAGGAATATAAGGAAAAATATAGAGAATATAAAACTATTAATGAAAAAATCGATAATTTAAAGCAACAAGAAAGTGATGTTCTGCAGAAAGTTGATTTTTTAAAATTTCAATATCAAGAATTATCTCAAATGAAATTAAAAAAAGATGAGGATTTAGCACTTGAGAAAGATATAGATTATTTAGAAAATTTTGAAAAGGTAAATACTATAGCTTATAGTATTACTGATGGTATTGATGGAGAATATGGAATACTTTCAAAATTAGCAGATATTAGATCTAATTTAGGCGATTTAAGTAGATATAATTCAAATTTTGAAGAAAAATATGAAGAAATCACAAATTTATATTATATTTTAGATGATTTGAAATATGAGGTATCTAGCTATACAGATGAAATAGAATATGATGAAGAAAAACTAGATAGACTAATATACCGATTGGATAAGATTAAAACTTTAGAAAAAAAATATTCTAAGCCATTAAATGAATTAATAGTTTTTAAAGAAAGTATAAAAGAAGAATTAGAAGAACTTGAAAACTATGAAGAAAACTTTGAAAATTATTTAGAGGATCGTAAAAGAATAGAAAGTGAATTAAAATTAGTTTCTCAAACCTTAACTAATATTAGAAAAAAAACAGCACAATATCTAGAAACGTTAATTCAAGATGAATTAAAATTCTTATATATGGATAAGAGTACAATAAAAGTAGATTTTAGAGAAAAAGAGTTTTCTAATGATGGTCAAGATGAAGTTAAAATTTTAATAAGTGCTAACTTAGGTGAACCATTAAAATCTTTATCTAAAGTTGCATCTGGTGGAGAACTTTCTAGGGTAATGCTTGCCTTAAAAATTATTTTTTCAAGAAGTATCGAAGCTACATCAATTATATTTGATGAAATTGATACAGGAGTCAGTGGAAGAGTATCTCAAAGAATGGCAGAAAAAATGTATCAGCTAGGTATTAATTCACAGGTTTTATGTATTTCACATCTGCCACAAACAACAGCGTTAGCGGATACAAATTTATTAATTAGTAAATCTGTAACAGACAAAAGAACGATTACTTCAATAAAAGAATTAAATAAAGAACAAAAAATTGAAGAAGTTGCTAGAATGGTTTCAGGGGATTCTATGACGAAAATTTCAGAAGAACATGCGATTGAGATGTTGAAAATATCTGATAGAATCAAAGAAGAAATTAAAAATAAGAGTATATAAAAGATTACGTATAGGAGGATTAATGACAAAAGAAGGAAAAATATTAAAGGCGCTAAGTGGGTTTTATTACGTTCAATGTGATGAGGAATTAATTACATGTAGAGCACGTGGAAATTTTAGAAATGATAATATTACTCCATTAGTAGGAGATAATGTTAAAATTCAAATGAGTGATAATAATACAGGTTATGTTATAGAAATTCTAGAGAGAAAAAATGAATTATTGAGACCTAAAGTGGCAAATATCGATTATAGTGTTATTATTGTATCTGTGAA
>CAUUEM010000173.1:0-3176 GCA_963544045.1 uncultured Gemella sp.
GAAGACTTTTTCTATTCTATCATCTCATTTATTCTTTGTCAAGAAGTTTTTTCATTATTTTCTTAACTTTTTATTCTCGTTTTCATCGTATTGTTCGTTTTGTATAAATTATTATTAATTATACGTTTAAATCTTCTATGATTTATAGTATCATATTTACTTTCAATTACACATATGCTACAATATTTTAAAAGTATAAGGAGGGGGTCAAATGTTAGAATTTATAGAACCTTGCATTGAACTAAAATATGAAATCCAAGAGTTTAAAGAGGATTTTATACATAACAATGAGGTTATACATGGAGGTTTTAAACTAGCCGAATTTACTATAGAAGAATGGATACAATTTAATAATAGTAATAAGGATATATATACAGTTACCTCTGGATATGTTAGTGCTCATACTTTCTTTGCTCTAGTAGATGGTAAAATCGTAGGAATAGTTAATGCACGTCATAATCTTAACGATTACCTACTTAACTACGGCGGACATATTGGTTATAGTGTAAGAAAAAGTGAACGAAACAAAGGTTATGCAAAGTCTATGTTAAAATATGCATGTTCATTTTTATTCTCTCTTGGCTTAGATAAAGTATTAGTTACATGCGACCACGAAAATATTGCTTCTAAAAAAACAATTGAATCTTGTGGTGGAGTCCTAGAAAATATTGTTAAGGAAGATAATAGTTATACACTTCGTTATTGGATTTATAAAAAATAAGGTTAGATTGGAATTGTTTAATACTATTCCAATCTAACCTATTTATTTCATTTCTACTACAGTAGCACCCATTCCACCTTCATTTTGGCCACCACTTCTAAAACTTTCAACATATTTATTTGTTTTTAAATATTCTGCAATATTTTTTCTTAGAATCCCTGATCCTAAACCATGTATTATAGTAAAAGTATCATATCCTTGAAGTATAACTTTATCCATATAGTTTTCTATTTCTCTAATTGCTTCTTCGGTATTTAGACCTATTACATTAATGTCAATACCTACTTTTTTACTACTAACACTACTTGTACTTATATATCTTGTGGCAACTTCAGGTTCGCTTTCTATCTTTCTAACTTCTTTTTTCTTAATATTAAGTTTCATAGCACCCATTTTAATTAGTAAAGTATTCCCTGAAATCTCAAGAACTGTCGCTCTTTGATTATAACTAAGTACTAATACATCATCTCCAACCTGAATTTCAGAATTTTTGAACTTAGGTTGATTTTGTAGTTGTTTAGCCAGTTTTATATTATTTTTACCTTCATCCATTTTATGAAGAATTTCATTAACTTCATGTTGTTTTAATGAAGAACTATCTTTAAACTGACGATATATTTCTAACATTTCTTCTTTCTTAGCATCTATTTCTTTGTTTAATTCTATACTAAGTTCATTATATAGACTCTCTTTATATTCTTCATATTTTTGTAAATTATTATCTAATTGCTCTTTTACTTCATCTATTTCTGTAATGGTTTTATTTAAATAATCTAGTTTATAATCATACTCTCTTATATTCTCAGATAATTTATCTATAAATAGATTATTTTCTTTTGTATTTTCTTCTAAAAGAGCACTAGCTTCTTTTATGATAGTCCCGTCTAAACCTAATTTTGCAGAAATATTAATAGCATTTGATTTACCTGGTAAACCGATAATAAATCTATATGTAGGTTTTAATTTCTCGAAGTCAAATTCCATAGAAGAGTTCTTATAATACTCTGATTCAAAACAGTAATTTTTAATTTCCGGATAATGAGTTGTACATAACATTGTTGCACTTAATTCTTTAAACTTATCTAATAATGCGATCGATAACACTGCCCCTTCACTAGGGTCAGTTCCTGAACACAGCTCATCTAAAAGTATTAAACTTTTTTCATTAGTATTGTTTAATATGTTAATTATATTGGTCATATGAGATGAAAAAGTCGAAAGGTTATTTTCTATTGATTGTTCATCTCCAATATCAACAAATACTTTTTCAAAAAATCCAACAGTTGATTCTTCTAATGCAGGTATATAAAATCCTAAATGAGTTAAGTATACACATAAACCAACTGTTTTTAGAATTACAGTTTTACCTCCGGTATTAGGACCTGTAATTATTAAGGAATTTCCTTTATTATCTAATATAACATCGTTTTTTACTACTAGCTCTTTTTCAATTAATGGATTATATGCTTTTTTTAATTTAATTTCTTGAGTCGCTACAATATTTTGTTTATTAAAACCCTTTTGTGAACAAAAATTCATTTTTGAAAAAATAAATTCAACTTGTGAAAAATTCCATAGAGAATTTAATAATTCATTTGACTTCTCTTTAATTACTTCTGATGCCTCTTTTAATATTCTATGAATCTCTTCTTTTTCTCTTCGTTTTAAAACTCCTATTTCATTATTAATTTCAACATTTTCTTTTGGTTCAACATAAAACGTATTTCCAGATGCAGATTCATCATGAATTATACCACCAAAATCATTTTTATGCTCTGGTTTAACTAAAATTACATCTCTATCATTACGCTTTGTTACAATAGCTTCTGTTAGTTTCTTTACATTAGCTCTTAGTATATTTTTTAATACTTGATCACTCTTATTTTTTAGCTTTGTTATATCAGCTTTTATATTTTTTAATTCTAATGATGCATCAGGTCGTATATACCCATCTTCATCAACTATCCTATCTAAATATCTTTCTAAATCTTCAAGATTATCTAATTTTTCTATGTATTTTGTTAGACTTCTATATGAATTGTTTTCCTGTATTTTAATAGATTCAAATCTCTTAACAAACCTGTCATAAGTTATTACATTTCTTAAAATATAAAAAAGTTCTTTTTCTGATAATACACTATCTTTCTTTGCCTTTTTTACACTCATATTATAATCATAAATTTTCAATCTAAACTCATTGGGATACTTTCTTAATAATTCATATGCTTCTTCATTTTCTTTATGAACTTCTACTAACTTATCATAATTATTTATATATTTTAAATTTTGAATCTTATCATAAGATAACTCTGAATAACAATATTTTTCAATATCTTTTAATACTAAATCTAAATTCAATTTCTTTTGAGTAATTTTATTCAACTATTTTTCACTCCTTTATGAATTTTTTTAACAAAGTATATTATACACTAAATCTATCTTTTTAACAATTCTA
>CAUUEM010000174.1:0-3156 GCA_963544045.1 uncultured Gemella sp.
AGTATGAAAGACTATAATCTTTCTGATAAACAGGAAGAAGAATTTCAAAAACTAGTTGAAGAAAAACAACAACTAATACTATTAGCTTTAAAAAAAGTTAACATCGCACCTAAAGATTATAGGGAGTTCTACGGGTTCGCGTTAGATGGTTTACTTGTTAGTTTTTTGATTCTAGAAGCTGGGGAGATTAAGAGAGAGGATTTTGATAAATTTTCTTTTTCAACAATGAAAAGAAAAATTATTGACGAAATTCGTCGTAGAAATCGACAAAAAATAATTAATTTTGAAGAGGTAGAGAAAACTACTTTATTTTCTGAACCTGACTTTAACATTATAAAGTTTGAATTTTTTTCAAGTATAGATAGCGAATTGACAAATCAAGAAAAAGAGTTTTTTAGTACATTTATGAAAACTAATAATTTTGATAAAACTATAAAATTAAGAAAAATTTCTAAATCACAAGGTTATAGATTATTAAAAAGTATTAAAAATAAATGTACCGCCACTTTACTAAATACAAAACATAATTAAAATAATAGAGATTAACACTCCTCTCAAAAGGTGCTTTAAAAGAGATGTATATTAAATAAAATTATTCAATAATTTATACTTTCTTTTGAAACACCTCTTTGTTTTCAATTGATTTTCCATTGATTCTAGTTTAAAATTACTATGATGTTTTAAATAATACATTATAAAATCTATTTAGAACTTTGCAAACAATTAGAAAGAGGTGTTTTTATGCATGATATGACCAAAGGTCCTATATTATCAAAAATAATACACTTTTCTATTTTTATTTTTATTGGAGGGCTACTTCAAAACTTATACCTAATTATTGACTCTATTATTCTTGGTCATTATGTAGGAGAAAGTGGAATAGCTATTGTAGGTGTCGCAAACCCTATTAACTTCATTGTTATGGGTTTTCTTATTGGTTCTGCCTATGGTTTTGGGGTAATTATGGCCAGAAGCTTTGGTGCTGGTGATTTTAAAGAGTTTAGGAAATATTTCTTTAACTCTATTATTTTATCTATTATTATCGGAATAGTATTTACTATTGTTCTGTCAATAGTCAACTCTTATCTTCTTGAGCTTATTAGTACCCCAGCTGAGTTATTTGATGGCGCACATAAATTCTTATTTATATTATATATAGGTTGTGCTTCTTCTTTAATTTACAATTTATTCGCTGCTACTCTTAGAAGTATTGGTAATAGCTTCACTCCTGTCTTATTCTTACTACTTTCAGTAGTAATAAATGCTATTTTAGCTTATGTTTTTGTTGCTATATTTGGTTGGGGAGTAGAAGGAAGTGCGGTAGCAACTATAATCGCACAGGCCGCTTCGGCTCTTTGTTGCTATGTTTATATAAATAGAAAATACCCTCAAATACGACTTACTAAACAAGATGCTGTATTAGATATCTCTCATATGAAAAATCTTATTTTACAAGGCGCTCCTATGGGAATGCAGTTTTCTTTTACAGGTATTGGACTAATAGTTGTTCAAAAATTTCTTAATGGATTTGGAACTAACTATATCGCCGGATACAGTGTAGGTGTACGTATTCAAAATATTGTATCTTATGTCTACGTTGCTTTAGGTACTGCTATTTCAACATTTATTAGCCAAAACATCGGAGCTAAAAGGATGTACCGCATACCAAAAGCCGTTAAATATACGACATTAATTACAATAGGTTGCGCTATTTTTAGTACAATTGTTATTAGATTCTTCGGACCAAACTTTATTTCATTATTTACTACCGCACCTAACGAAGAATTAACACATGCTACAGTAACCTACTTTAACAACGTAACTCTTGCCTATATTCCTTTAGGCCTTATAATACTTTATCGTAGTGCATTACAAGGATACGGATTCCCAATTACTGCGATGATGGCAGGTATTATCGAGTTAATCAACCGTGTTGTTATAGTAATCTTCCTTACAGATTCATTTGGATTCTTAGCAATCTGTCTTGCAGACTCTGTAAACTGGGTAATTACTGCAGTATTCTTACTAACAGTATACTTTATAGCTACACGTTCACATAAAAATAAAAATAAAGAGTTTTATATAGAACCTAGTATGTAAAAGAAGTGACTTGAATTTATATCAAGTCACTTCTTTTATTTTATTAATGTTATATTTTTTCTAAATATATCTTCTTGTTGAGCTTTTAAATTATATATACGAGCTACTTTTATATCATGAACAAAATAACCGCTAGTCTTACTATTTAAAACTGGTACTAAAGTAATATTACTTTGATTATTTATTTCTCGTATTATACTAGCTTTATCTTCTTTAGCCGCTAATACTCTAAATACTTTTGTTCCAAAAAATTCGTTGTAATCAGCCTTTGTAGTGTTAGTTAATATGTGTAATAATATTCTTTGGATTTTCTTTTTGCTATATCTTTTTGTAGATATACTATTTACCAGCTCTTGATAGTTAGTGGCTATATTCGCCATGTCATATATTCTATTTTCTAAACCTTCATTAACATCATATATGTTTTTTAATCCCACTTTTCCTAGAGATATTATCTTATATTTTATTAAGTCAAAAAAGTCCTCTTCCGATAAAACTTTGCTTGCTCGAATATTTTCAATCATTTCTTTAGATAAATAGTTTGATACCACTCTATTATTTATATTTTTTCTAATTGCTGTAGCACTTAAAAATTGTTTATCTTCTACCTCTTCTTTATTAAGCCCTTGACCTTCTCTTTTAACAGGTAAAAGTTTAATATGAGGCGCATATTTACGAATGTTTTTATAATAACTATACGCTAAAATAAAGTTTGGAATATCATTTTGTAACCCTAGTATTTTACTATTAATAGTCGCAAAGTTATATCCTTGTTTTAAAAATTCTCTATACTGTTCTTCAGTTATATTTTGTTGTTTATTATAAATTTCTTCAAAAGTTTCTATAGAAGTATCTTCTGTTCCAAAGATAAGGTGTGTAATTCCTGAGTTTGATAAAATTTCTATACTTTTTTTAGCGAAATCATCGCTATAAGCAACACTTGCTAAATAAGGAAGAGCAATCACCATATCACAACCTGCTCGAACAGCTTCTGCCGCTCGAATATAACCATCTACTATAGCTACTTCTCCTCTTTGCGTGAAGAATTCGCTCATA
>CAUUEM010000175.1:0-3120 GCA_963544045.1 uncultured Gemella sp.
CTTAATGCAGAAGATATAGTTAAAACTAAAATTTTATACCCTTCTTTAGTCCATTTTTCAAATGCTTCTATATAGTTACCTATAGCAGGTTGGCTTGTAGAAAACTCTTTTGCTGTCCTCATTCTTATTATGTATTCTTCATTATCTATTGTTTTATAATCGTATTCTTCGCCATCAATGTTAATTGTGAGTGGTATAACTTCAAGATTATATTTCTCAATCTCTTTAGAAGTTAAATCACTCGAAGAATCGATAATAATTTTCACCTTTTCCATTTTTATTCCCCATTTCTTCTCTTGTAGTGCATAAATACATAATCATACTCATTATACTCATCTTTCTTAAATTCTTGTCGATTAATTAATTCCCATTCATCTTCAGAAAAGTTTGGAAATTTTGTATCAGCATCTACTATAGTATCTATTTCAGTAATAAACATTTCATCACATTGATTTATATATTTATTATATATTGTACCACCACCGAATATAAATACTTTGTCAGTAGTAGTATTTTCTAAAATGCTATCATCATTATATATTTCAATATTATCATATTTTTCAATATATGAATTTAATGAGTCAACATTTCTTGTTAGAACTCTATTTATTCTATTAGGAAGTGGTCGTCCAATACTTTCTAATGTTTTTCTTCCCATAATAATAGTTTGACCAGTAGTTAATTCTTTAACTCGCAACATATCATTTTTTATACGCCATGGGATTGTGTTTTCATTTCCTATTGATTTATTTTTATCAAAAGCTACAATTAAAGATAACATAATATGACCTCCTAAACGGCAATCGGTGCCTTAATAAATGGATGTGATTCATAATCTAAAAGTTCAACATCTTCAATATTCAAGTCGAAAATGCTATTAAAGTCATTAATTTTTAAACTTGGTAGAGGATATGGTGTTCTAGATATTTGTTTGTTAACTTGATCAAAGTGATTTTTATAAATATGAGCATCACCTAATGTATGAACAAATTCTCCTACTCCTAAATTACACTCTTTAGCAATTAAAATTGTTAGTAAAGAGTAAGATGCTATATTAAAAGGTACCCCTAGAAATACATCTCCACTTCTTTGATACAATTGACAACTTAGTTTACCATCGTTTACATAAAATTGGAATAATGAATGACAAGGTGGTAATGCCATAGTGTCGACTTCTGCAGGATTCCATGATGAAACTATTAGTCTACGTGACGATGGATTTTCCTTTATTTGTTCAATAACATTTTTTAATTGATCTACTCCGTTGAAATTTCTCCATTGTTTTCCGTAAACATTACCTAAATCACCATATTTTGATGAAAATTCTTCATCGGTTAATACCTTCTCTTTAAAAATTTTCATTTGTTCTTTATATTGTTTAGCAAATTCTTCGTCAACTAATGTTCTATGACCAAAGTTAGTCATATCAGGTCCATTATATTCTTCACTCTCTACCCATTTTTTAAATGCCCATTCATTCCAAATGTTATTTTTATTCTCTAATAAAAACTTAATATTTGTATCACCTTTAATAAACCATAGTAACTCTGACCAAACTAAATTAAAATTTACTTTTTTAGTAGTTAACAATGGAAAACCTTTATTAAGATCGAATTTCATTTGGTAACCGAATATACTTTTCGTTCCTACACCAGTTCTATCTTCTTTATTAATCCCATTATCTAAGATATTTTTACATAATTCTAAATATTCTTTGTCTGCCACTTTATTTCTCCATTATGCTTTATAATCATTTTTCTTCAAATATTTAATTAACTCTTTAATTTTTTCAAGAGAGTTGCGCCCAAAATGATGTTCAATCCCTTCAACCTCTTCATAGATTTTATCTTCCTGAACACCAATTATTCTCAGAAAATCCTCTAATAATTCATGTCGAGTAAGAGCGTATTCACCCATTTTTCTTCCGTTTTCTGTAAGAGCAATACCCCTATATTTTTCATATACTATATACCCTTCGACATCCAGCTTCTTTAGCATTTTTGTAACTGTGGAAGGATATACCTCTAATTTTTCTGCAATATCCGCACTACGTGCATAACCTTTATTTTTAACCAAAGAATAAATTACTTCTATATAGTCTTCCATAGTTGGAGTTGTTTTTGTCATATATTACCTCCTTATAAAATTACAAATGGTGATTTTTCAACATTAGATTTCTCAACTACTATATTAAGTTCACTAATGTAGTCCTGTAACAATTCTTTAACAAGGTGTTCTGAAAAATGACCAATATCAATAATATTCTTTTTCATTTCGATAGTATCTAATGCTGCATGATATCCAACATCTCCTGTTAAATAAATATCAACATCAGGAATTGAATAGATAAAATCTGCCCCACTTCCTCCAAGAATAGCTACTGAACTAATTTTTTTATTGTTTCCTATTACTGCCGAAACTGTTTCAAGTTTAAACTGGTTCTTTAAATATTTAATAAATTCTTCTAAATTCATATCATTAGATAATTTACCAATTCTTCCAAGACCGGAATTTTGATCTAGTTCATGTTCAAACAATGGGCTTATTTCTTCTAATTTTAACTTCTTAGCCAAATAATCGTTAAGCCCTAGCGCAGCAGAATCAAGATTAGTGTGAAATGATATAACAGAAATATTATTTTGAATTAAGTTTCTTATTATATTAGATTTAAAATCATCTGTAAAGTTTAATGATTTTAATGGTTTAAAAATCAAAGGATGATGCGATACAATTAGATTTATTCCATTATCTATTGCTTCATCTACTACAGCTGTAGTGACATCCAAACAAACTAAGACTTTATTAACTTCATCATTATAGTTGCCTAACATCAATCCAACATTATCCCATTTTTCTGCCAACTTAATATTAGCAAGTTGGTTTAGGTGCTCAAAAACATTTTTTACTTTTATCACATCTAGCCCTCCTTCAATATTTATCATCATTTAATTATATCATTTTCAAAAAAAAATTGCCATAATGACACTTATTTGTAATGAAATTAACATATAATAATAATCTATTGAAATATTGTATTTTTGCATTATGATTATCGTTTTAATAACTTCAATACTCTAGACATTTTGATTATTATATATTATTATAATTATAATTATAAAG
>CAUUEM010000176.1:0-3117 GCA_963544045.1 uncultured Gemella sp.
GGAACATCGTTGAGGAAGTAAACGAAGAAGGTTTATGTCCACGTTGTGCTAGTATTTTAAACAAATAGTAAGTTAATAAAAGAACTTGGATTCTGATTGAATCTAAGTTCTTTTTTATATGAAAATCTGAAAAAAGAGTATAGAAAATCATTTGGTAAATTTCTGCTTAAAAACCTACTTAATATCAACTTAAATCATGCTATAGTTGTTGATTTAAAGATCAATGAGTGTTATAATAATATGATGTACAGAATCATGATAGCACATTATTCTTTACATTAATAATTAAATATAGAATATAAGGACTATTAATGATTCATAATTTAAGAATGAATTATTATTAACAGTTTAGCAAAAATAATTAAAAATTCATTTTTTAATTATTTTTAGAATATATTTTGGAAGGAAAAGGTTAATGGCAATTTTAGGAAAATTATTTGACGCTAACAGAAGAGAAGTTAAAAGCTTATCAAAATTAGCTGATAAAGTATTAGCTAAGGAAGAAGAATATGCTAGCCTTAGTGAAGAACAATTAAAAAATAAAACTGAAGAATTTAAACAATATGTTGCTGAGCAAAAAGAAAAAGGAAAATCAACTGCAGATATACTAGATAAAATTTTAGTAGATGCATTTGCCACTGCTCGTGAAGGAGCATATCGTGCTTTGGGAATGAAGCCTTATAAAGTTCAAATAATGGGTGGTATCGCACTTCATCGTGGGGATATAGCAGAGATGAAAACTGGGGAAGGTAAAACTCTTACTGCAACTATGCCAGTTTATTTAAATGCATTAAGTGGAGAAGGAGTACACGTAGTAACAGTTAACGAATACTTATCTCAACGTGACGCCCAAGAAATGGGAGTATTATATAACTATCTGGGTCTTTCAGTAGGACTTAACTTAAACTCAATGAATGCTGAGGAAAAAAGAGCTGCATACAACGAAGATATTACATATTCAACAAACAATGAATTAGGATTTGACTATTTAAGAGACAATATGGTTAAATCTGTTGAAGCACGTGTACAACGTCCTTTAAATTATGCTGTAATAGATGAGGTTGACTCAGTACTTATTGATGAAGCACGTACTCCACTTATTATTTCAGGAGAGGGGCAAGAATCTACTTCGCTTTATCAAGTAGCAAATGCTTTTGTTAAAACGCTTAAAAAGGCTACTGAAGAAGATGGTAGTGACGGAGATTATACTCTTGATATTAAAACTAAGGCTATCCAATTATCAGAAAATGGTATAGATAAAGCGGAGAGTTATTTTGGTCTTAAAAATTTATATGATTTAAAAAATGTTGATTTAACTCATCACATTAATCAAGCATTAAAGGCTAATTATACGATGTTCTTAGATGTTGACTATGTTGTTGCAGAAGACGGTGAGATCTTAATTGTCGATCAATTTACTGGGCGTACAATGCCTGGTCGTCGTTTCTCAGAAGGATTACACCAAGCGATTGAAGCTAAGGAAGGCGTAAGTATCCAGCGTGAAAGTAAAACTATGGCTACTATTACATTCCAAAACTACTTTAGAATGTATAAAAAATTAAGTGGTATGACAGGTACTGGTAAAACAGAGGAAGAGGAATTTAGAAATATTTATAATATGTTTGTAACAACGATACCTACTAATAGACCTGTAATAAGAGAGGATGCACCTGATTTTATTTATTCTAATATGGAAGCTAAGTTTAATGCTGTTGCACGTGAAGTGAAAGAACGCCATGAAAAAGGTCAACCAATATTATTAGGGACAGTATCTATTGAAACAAGTGAATTAGTTTCACGTCTCCTATATAAATATGGAGTACCTCATAAAGTACTTAATGCTAAACAAAATGAAAGTGAAGCAGAGATAATTAAACAAGCTGGACAAAGAGGTTCTGTTACAATCGCCACTAACATGGCGGGGCGTGGTACAGATATCAAACTTGGGGAAGGTGTTCGTGAACTTGGTGGTTTAGCGGTTATCGGTACAGAACGACATGAATCACGTCGTATTGATAATCAGCTACGTGGACGTTCAGGACGTCAAGGAGATCCAGGTTACAGTAGATTCTATCTATCACTAGAAGATGAGCTAATGATTCGTTTCGGTGCTGATAGATTACAAAAAATCATGGGTGCTACTGATGATACACCTCTTGAAAGTAGAATGGTCAGTCGTTCAGTAGAAAGTGCTCAAAAACGTGTTGAAGGTAATAACTACGATGCTCGTAAACAAGTGCTTCAATATGATGATGTATTACGTAAACAACGTGAAATTATGTATGCTGAAAGAAATGAAGTTTTAGAAAATGATGTAGTAACAGACATTGTGTATAATATGATAGAAGAGGCTGTTGAAAAAACTATTCAATATGCTAGTGAAACTATGGAAGAAGCACATAGTGAAAGAGAAGAAACAGAGGAAATCATTAAATCTATTAATGAGAGATTCTTAGGTCAAAATCCTATTACTGAATTAGAGTACGGCGATGTAATGTCTGATGAGGAAATTAAAGATCTTACTATTAGTAAAATTAAAGCAGAATTACAAGAAAAACGTGAATTACTAGGTGATGATACTATGAATTCATTCGAAAAATATATTTTGCTAAATGCAATCGATGATAGATGGACTGACCATATTGACCAAATGGACCAATTAAGAAAAGGTATCTTCTTACGTTCTTACGGTCAAATAGATCCACTTCGTGAATATAAAAATGAAGGTCATGAAATGTTTGAATATATGATTGATGATATTCAAGTAGAAGTAGTTTCTAATTTATTACGTATCAGAGTAGAACGTCATGAAGAAATAGAAATTAAAGAAGAAAATACTAAACTTACTACAAATGATAGTAAAGAACACATTGCACGTGGTCCAATAAAAAGCGCAGCTCGTGAAGAGAAAAAGGCCCGTATGGAAGAACGTAAGCAAAGAATTAAGGAGCTAAAAGCTCAAAAAGAAAGTAAGTAATTAATAAAAGGAATATTTTTCTTAAAGAGGAGACTTATAAATTAAGTTTCCTCTTTAGCCATAATATTATAAAATCAGGAGGAGATTTATTATGAAAATTAGTGATATAAATAAAAGTAATAATATAGTGTTTTTCGGTG
>CAUUEM010000177.1:0-3095 GCA_963544045.1 uncultured Gemella sp.
TACAATTTGCAAGATTTTTAAGTGATAATGGAGCAAAAATGTGGATAAGACACGTATTAGTTCCTAAGTGGACAGATGATGACTATTATTTACAAAAGCTTCGAGAGTTTATTGATACTTTAGATGGCGTAGAGAGAGTTGAGGTTTTACCATACCATGATATGGCTAAATTCAAATATAAAGAATTAGGATATGAGTATGAACTAAATGATATTAAGCCACCAACAAAAGATAGAATACAAAATGCAATTAAAATTTTGGGTGCGAGAGATGACGTACATTAAAAAAGAAGAAGATAATTTATCTTCTTCTTTTTTATAAACTAAAAATACCACTCCAATTTGGAATGGCATTTTAATAAGTAATTAGTTTGAAGAAGTTCCTTCAAGCATAGATTTAATATATGTTTCAACATCATTGTTATCAGATTTTACATTATATTCTTCAAATAGTTTTTTTAGTGCTTTACTTACAATGGCACTATCTTTTTGTACTGCTTGTTCAGCAGCTTTCTCCTCAAGAGAAGTTTTTAACTCATCGAATGAAGAATCTTTAGTGTCTAATACTTTAATAATGTGGTAACCAAATGATGTTTTAACTACATCAGACACTTGATCTTTACTTAAAGCATAAGCAGCGCTACTAAATTCTGATACAAATGAGTTGTCCTCTTTAGACGACCAACCTAAATCACCGCCATTAGAAGCATTTGCAGTATCATTAGAGTTTTCTTTAGCTAAAGTAGCAAAATCCGCACCGTCTTTAATTTTTTTAAGAATTTCTTCTGCTTTTTTCTTGGCATCTTCATCACTTAATCCATTAGGATTTGAATCACTTTTAACACTAATTAAGATATGAGCAAGATGGTATTGGTGTTTATTTTTCTCATAGCTTTCCTTTAGTTTATCTTCTGTAGTACCCGCATAGTCATTTATCATAAGAGTTTGAGCGGCTTTTACTTTTAGCCCATCTTTATATTTATCCAGGGTAAAACCTTGTTGTTTCAATAATTGTTCAAACTTATCTTTACCACCATACTGTTCTTGAACTTTTTGTAGTTGTTCATCTATAGATTTTTCATCTATTTTACCTTTATATTTATCTAAAAGAACTTTCTGAACCATCATGCTTGTTGCTGTTTTAGAAAGTTGACTTGAACCGATACTCTCTACAATATCTTTTTCTGTTACATCTCCGGCTTTACTTGATATATATTTAGTACCTCCAGATGAACAACCTGCTAAACCTATAACTGAAATACTTAGAGCTACAGGTAAAATAGCTTTTTTAAACTTTTTCATTGTGAAAATTCCTCCTAATTTTAACTATGTATAAATATAACATATTTTTAAATATAAAACAACTAAAGAATAGGTGATATCAGGCGGGAGAAAGCTTCTTTAATTCTAATTATTACACTTCGTTCTTGATACTTAGAATATGAAACTAATGTAGATTTTTCTATATCTTTTAAAAATATTTGTCTAAATTCTCTTGTAGTTTTTTCATCATACATAAACGCATTCAATTCAAAATTAAGTTTAAAACTTCTGTAGTCGAAGTTAGCGCTACCTAAACTAGTTACTTCATCATCAATAATAATCATTTTTGTATGAATAAACCCATTATCATAAATATAAGTTTGAGCACCGTATTGTGCTAATTCACCTATAAACGAATATGTTGCCCAGTAAACGAATATATGGTCTGGTTTATTTGGGACCATAATACGAACATCAATTCCAGATAGAATAGCCATCTTTAATGCATCTATTACACTTTCATCAGGTATAAAGTAAGGTGATTGAATATAAATGTATTTTTTTGCACGTGATATCATGTGCAAATAACCATACTTAATTTTTTGAAGTTTGTTATCTGGTCCGCTGGCCACCATTTGAATAGGTAAGTAATTATCCACTGGTGTAGATATGTGTTCAGATTTTAGTTTTAGTTGCTCAGTTCTCTTAGATGACTGTGAATTCCAATCATCAATAAAACGATATTCTAAAGATCCTACAGCCTCACCTTCAATGCGAAGATGAGTATCTCTCCAATAACCAAATTTTCTATCTAAACCTAAATATTCGTCTCCAACATTAAAACCACCTGTATAACCTATATTTCCATCGATAACAACTAATTTTCTATGGTTTCTATAGTTCATACGGAAGTTAATTAGTGGGAATTTAGACTTGAAGAAACTCTTTATTTTTGCATTGTTATTAGTTAAGTTTTTAAGTGAAGATATACTAAGCTTTCTAGAACCTATATCATCATAAAGAATGTAAACTTGTACACCTTCTTTTAATTTTTGTTCTAGTAGGTTAAATAACTGTTTACCAATACCATCTTTTTTCAAAATATAGTATTGAATATGAATATATTGTTTAGCATTTTTTATATCTTCAAATAAAAGCTTAAATTTTTCTTTTCCATCAGTAATAATTCTAATTTTATTATTTTTTGAAAGGAAAGCTTGGTCAGTTTCATAGTTTAATTCTATTAGATTTCTATATTTATATATGGTATGTTCTTCTTTTGAGATTTCGTAAGGAGTCTTACGCTTAAGTAAGCTCTGTTGATACTCTATTTTTTCTTTTTTTGAAAGTGGGAAGATTTTTTCTCTATATATAGGTCTTCCAAATATTAAGTAAAGAACAAAACCTAGATAAGGAATTAAAAATAAAACTAAAATCCATGCCCAAGATGAATGTGTAGTTTGATATTCTAAAAATACTATAGAAAAAGCTAATAATGTATTTATTATTAGACATATTGTAAGTAGTATATCGATATCTACACGAATATCACTAAATAAGTTAGGTATATGATTAAAAATATTTGATAAATATACATTTGTATTTAAATTTATATAAGACATAATATATCACTCCTAGCTTAATGGTACCTTAAAAGAGTAAAAAAGTCTATTGATAATATTTACATAAATTTATTAGAAAAATAGTAAATTAAGGAGGATAGGTATTTGGTCAAAACCATTAATTATTTAAAAAAATTCAAAGAATTTGGTATTATGAGTTGAATTTTTATGGATTTATATTATAATGGAATAGAGAACAAAAAAGGAGAAT
>CAUUEM010000178.1:0-3084 GCA_963544045.1 uncultured Gemella sp.
AAATATTCATCAAGAGCAGGTATAACTGTAGGTGTTAGTGATGTATTTGTCTTACCTAATAAATATGAAATTTTAGCTGAATCACAAGAAAATGTTGATAAGATTACAAACTTATTTAGACGTGGATTATTAACTGAAGAAGAGAGATATCAAAATGTTATCGCACAATGGGCAAAAGCAAAAGATATAATTCAAGATCAACTTATGGACTCACTTCCAGCGACTAACCCTATATATATGATGAGTGATTCGGGTGCTCGTGGTAACGCATCAAACTTTACTCAGCTAGCTGGTATGCGTGGTCTGATGGCATCTCCTTCAGGACGAATTATGGAAATGCCTGTTCGTTCATCATTTAAAGAAGGACTAACAGTATTAGAATACTTTATCTCTTCTCACGGTGCTCGTAAAGGTCTTGCTGATACAGCCTTAAAAACTGCCGATTCAGGTTACTTAACACGTCGTCTTGTTGACGTAGCACAAGATGTAATAGTTCGTGAAAATGACTGTGGAACATCTCGAGGATTACGAGTTTCAGCATTGAAAAATGGAACAGATGAAATTGAAAGTCTACAAGAACGTTTAGAAGGTAGATATAGTAAAGAAACAGTTGTACATCCTGAAACAGGAAAAGTAATTGTTGAAGATGGACAGTTAATCACTTTAGATACTGCCAAAGAAATTGAAGTTGCAGGAATCGAAAGTGTAGTTATTAGATCAGCCTTCACATGTAATAGTCGTCACGGTGTATGTGAGAAATGTTATGGTAAAAACTTAGCTACTGGTGAAAAAGTAGAAGTTGGTGAAGCAGTTGGTACAATTGCTGCCCAATCTATCGGTGAACCAGGAACTCAGCTTACAATGCGTACTTTCCATACTGGAGGGGTAGCAGGAGCCGATATTACACAAGGGTTACCTCGTATTCAAGAGTTATTCGAAGCACGTAATCCAAAAGGTAAAGCATTAATCTCAGAAGTTGACGGAACAGTTACTAAAGTAGAAGTTGATAATAACCATGTTCGCAGAATTTATGTATTAAGTGAGATTGGTGAAGAACGAGAGTATCAAGATTATGGTACAAGTCGTATGCTAGTTAAAGAAGATGACAAAGTTAAACGTGGTCAAGCCTTAACAGAAGGATCTATTGAACCTAAAGAACTTCTAGCTATTGCAGGATTAGAAGCTGTACAAAGTTACTTATTAACTGAAGTACAAAAAGTTTACCGTATGCAAGGGGTAGAAATTAGTGATAAACACGTTGAGGTTATGGTACGTCAAATGTTAAGAAAAGTACGTGTTATCAATGCAGGGGATACAGATTTATTACCAGGATCACTTGTAGATATTCATAAATTTACAGATGAAAACAAAAAAATACTTGAAAAACGTGGTAATATGGCAACAGCTAAACCAGTTATTTTAGGTATTACTAAAGCATCTCTAGAAACTGAAAGTTTCTTATCTGCTGCTTCATTCCAAGAGACAACTCGTGTTCTTACAGATGCAGCTGTTAAAGGAAAAGTAGATAAACTTATGGGACTTAAAGAAAATGTTATTATTGGTAAACTAATTCCAGCAGGAACAGGTATGACTAAATATAATGATATAGATATTAAGTTTGAAGATGATTTAGAAAAAGAAATGGAAAATGAATTAAATAAACCTATTGAAGAAGAATTACATGAAGAATTAGGTACTATTTAATATAAACTGTCAATAGGAGTGTAAAATTATTATATTCCTATTGACAAACATAAAAAAAAATTGTAAAATATATAATGTTGAATACAAAAGTAGAAGCACCCGTTTCTCACCTGCCAATGTTGATTGTTCAGGTTTATGTAGATGAAATGTAGAATTTTATGCTGGGTGTTTTGCACTCAGTTTTTTTAATGCTTTTAGTATTTAATAAAATTTAAAAATAGGAGGTGCTGATCATTAGTAAAGATACTGCACAAGTAAATGAAGGTATTAAAGCGAAAGAGTTTCTTTTAATTAGTCAAAATGGTGAACAATTAGGGGTAAAAACAAAAGCAGAGGCTATGCAAATTGCAGAGCGTATGAATTTAGATGTTGTTTTAGTTGCTCCAAATGCTAAAACACCAGTTGCTAAAATTATGAACTACGGTAAGTTCAAGTTTGAACAACAAAAGAAAGATAAAGAAGCTCGTAAGAAACAAAAAATCGTAACAACAAAAGAGATAAGATTATCTCCAACTATTGAGAAACACGATTTCGAAACTAAGTTGAAAAATGCACGTAAATTCTTAGCAAAAGAAGACAAAGTTAAAGTTTCTATTCGTTTTAAAGGGAGAGCAATCACCCATAAAGAAATTGGACAGAAAGTTTTAGAAAACTTTTCTAACGAAGCTAGCGATATAGCTACTGTCGAACAAAAACCTAAAATGGAAGGTCGCAGTATGTTCTTAGTTCTAGCACCAAAAAAAGAGAAATAAAGGTTTAATATAGGAGGAATTTGATAATGCCAAAAATGAAATCTCACCGTGGTTTAGCGAAACGTGTGAAAAAAACAGCAAGCGGTAAATTAAAACGTAGCCGTGCTTATACTTCTCACTGGTTTTCAAGAAAAACTACTAAACAAAAACGTCACTTACGTAAAGCTTCATTAGTATCTCGTGGTGATTACAAACGTATTAGAACTTTATTAGTTAAATAATATTATAGAAGATTAATTATAGCGTAAATACTTATTTAAGTTATACATAAGGAGGAATTTGATATGCCACGTGTTAAAGGTGGAACTGTGACTCGTCGTCGCCGTAAAAAAGTTTTAAAACTAGCTAAAGGATATTTTGGTTCAAAACATACATTATTCAAAGTTGCTAAGCAACAAGTTATGAAATCTGGAATGTACGCATTTAGAGACCGTCGTCAAACTAAACGTAACTTCAGAAGATTATGGATCGTTCGTATTAATGCAGCAGCAAGATTAAACGGATTATCATACAGCCGTTTAATGAACGGACTTAAAGTTGCTGGAATCGATATTAACAGAAAAATGTTATCAGAAATCGCTATCCACGATGCAGCAGCATTCACAAGTATTTGTGAACAAGCTAAAGC
>CAUUEM010000179.1:0-3079 GCA_963544045.1 uncultured Gemella sp.
TAAACATCAATACCTAGACGATCTCCAAAATCTTTTTTAAAGTTTGTCCCTAAATAGTTTTTAATAGTTGGAGCAGAGCGGATAACTTCCATGTTTACGTTATCGATTACTCCGGCCGCAGAAATACCTGCGGCAGAAAAGTTATAGCTTTCGCGAATTTTGCTAGCGATTCTAAACAATTCATCTGTAATTTTTGTTGTTACATTGTCTGGTGTTTTACAAGTTTCATAGTGAATAATTTTATAGTTATCATCAATAACTGCAAACTTTATACTAGTACCACCGATATCTATTCCTAAAAACATATATATATACCTACCTTATTATTTATTAAATTCATAAATTGGATAAAATCATCAACTTATGAGGATACTGTCAACGTTATGTTATCATAAAAGAGTACTTTTGAAAATAGTTTGTAAGAAATTTCTTATAAGATTTTTTGAATAAGGTTTTATAACTTTATTATTAATGTTATAAGTTATATGTTATAATGATTTGGTAAGAAATAGTTGAGTAATAAAAAATTATATAGGAGAGCGGAATGGATAAAATAGTATTTTTAGAACCGGTATTTTGCGAAAGGATTTGGGGAGGAAGAAACTTAGAAAGTTTTAACTTTGATATACCTGAAGGAAATATAGGAGAAGCGTGGGTTGTTGCGGCTCATGATAATGGTAGTTCAAAAATAGTTAACGGAGAACTAGCAGGCTTAACGTTAAAAGAAGCTTACGCTAAAAACCCACAACTATTTACAGAGAAAAAATATGATAAATATCCTTTATTAATTAAAATATTAGACGCAAGTGATAATTTATCGGTACAAGTTCACCCAGAAGATGATTATGCACGCGTTAATGAAAATGGAGAGTTAGGTAAGACAGAATGTTGGTACGTTCTGGATACTAAAGAAGATTCAAAGCTCATATATGGGCATACCGCTAAAACAAAAGAAGAGTTTGATGCGGCTATTGATAATGAAGAGTGGGATAAGCTTTTTGTAGAAGAAGGTGTACAAAAAGGTGATTTCTTCTATATTCCAGCAGGAACTTTACACGCTATTGGAGAAGGTATATTAATATATGAAGTACAACAAAACTCTGATACGACATACAGAGTATACGACTACGATCGTGTAGACAAAGATGGTAATAAACGCGAATTACACATTAAAAAAACTAAAGATGTAACAAAAGTTCCATTTAAAAAAGTAGCTACGACTAGAGAGGTAGAAAACAAAGAAGGGGCTACTATCACATACTTAGCTGACGAAAGATATTTCGCCGTGTATAAACTAGATGTTTCAGGAAAAGTAACATTAGAGAAAAATAAAACAGGAAACTTATTTACTGTACTAGAAGGTAGCGGAGTGGTAAGAGTAGGTGGAGATAGTTTCGATGTAAAAAAAGGAGATAGTTTTATTTTAACAACAGCTTGCGATACTTTTGAGCTAGAAGGTTCTATGTTCTTAATAGGTAGCTACGACAAATAATTACACAATAAATTAAAACACAAGGAATTCAAAAACTAGAATTAACCATAGTTTTTGAGTTTCTTTTTTATTTTTAAAATATATAATGTGTTAAATAAATAATAGTTATCTATACAAGTAAACTTTAAAAATTTTTTTTATTTTCTCAAGTCGAACATAACAAAACCTTTATACAACAACGTTTGTAGACGGTAAAATATTTTGTGTAATTTAAACGTTTCCTATTGACAAAATAAAGAAAACGTTTTAAAATGAAAGTGTATTAAAATTTAATGTGTTAAATTATTTTTAAATAACGGAGGACAAAAAAATGAAAGATTTAAAAGGTATTTATTCAGCATTACTTATTCCTTTTGATGAAAAAGGTGAAGTAAAAGAAGAGGGATTACGCCAAGTAATTGAACACAATCTTAATGTTTGTGGAGTTGACGGTTTATACGTTAACGGAAGTAGTGGAGAAAACTTCCTACTAAACACAGCACAAAAAAAACAAATTTTCAAATTTGTTAAAGAAGTAGTTGGCGATAGAGCAAAACTTATTGCACAAGTAGGTTCTTTAGACTTAAATGAAGCGGTAGAATTAGCAGAATACGCAACTGAATTAGGATATGATTCATTATCTGCAGTTACACCATTCTACTATCCTTTATCATTTAAAGAAATCAAAGATTACTACGAAACAATTATTAACGCAACAGATAACAGCATGATTCTTTACTATATTCCAACATTAACTGGGGTAAAAATCAGCTTAGAACAATTCTCTGAATTACTAGATAATGAAAAAGTTATTGGTGTTAAATACACTGCAGCAGACTTCTATCAATTAGAAAGATTCAGAAGAAGATTCCCAGATAAATTAATTTGGTCTGGATTTGATGAAATGTTAGTTCAAGCTGCTATATCTGGAGTAGATGGAGCTATTGGTTCTACATATAACGTTAATGGTAAAACAAGCAAAAAAATCTTTGAGCTTGCTAAAGAAGGTAAAGTAGAAGAAGCTTACGAATTACAACACAAAGCAAACGACGTAATTGAAAAAGTATTAGAACTTGGTTTATACCAAACATTAAAAGAAATCTTAAAAGTAAAAGGTATAGATGCAGGATATTGTAAAAAACCTATGAAAGTTTTCGATCCTGAAAAATTACCAGAAGTAGAAAAATTAGTTAAAGATTATAATCTTTAATAAAAATTAGGGAAAAGGAAAAGTGAAGGAAAAATAGTCGATTCGACTAAAAGCCACATTATAAAAAATTAATAAGTAGGAGGGATGTACCATGGATAAGATAGGATTTGGTACACTGAATAGTATAGTTTTAGCAGTTTATCTAATAGCTATGCTAGCAATAGGTGTGTATTTCACTAAAAAAGCAGGTGAAAGCACGGACGAATTCTTTAAAGCTGGTGGTAATATTCCATCTTGGGCAGTAGGATTCTCAATTTATGCAACAACATTATCAGCCATTACATTTATGGCGACACCGGAAAAAGCATTTAACGGTGACTGGACATATGCAGCAGGGAACTTTTCAATTATCGCGATTATTCCGATATTAATTCACTACTATGTTCCATTCTTTAGAA
>CAUUEM010000180.1:0-3052 GCA_963544045.1 uncultured Gemella sp.
TTAGTAATCTCAAATTTTGCTTTAGCAATACCTTCACGAGAACCGAAAAATTCGATATGACTCTCACCGATATTAGTGATTACAGTGTAATCAGGTTCTACTAGTTTTGATAGGAAGTCTAATTGACCAAAACCATCAGCTCCCATTTCTAAAACTAATATTTCACTATCTTCTGGTGCTGCTAATATAGTTATAGGTACACCAAGTTCATTATTAAAGTTTCCTTGAGTTTTATGAACTTTGAACTTTGTTTCTAATAGTCCAGTAATAATATCTTTAGTAGTTGTTTTACCATTACTACCAGTAATTGCGATGATTTTTGCGTTTAAACTATCTAAATAGTGTTTAGCTAAAGCTTGGATAGCTACATAACTATCTTCTACATAAATAATATTGTTATCGCTAGTAAAGTCTTCTTTTAAAGAAAGTGATGCAGCTGCACCTTTTTCAAAAGCACTTTTTATATAGTTATGACCATCAACATTTTCTCCTAAGAAGGGAATAAATAAATCTCCTCCTTTAACTTTTCTACTATCAATTGCGATACCAGTGATTTCTTTATTTTCAACTATATTTATTTTTTTTGCGTTAAGTATTTGTTCTAAATCTTTTACTAAATATTTCATAGTTAATCCTATTCTTCTGTTAATAAGTTTTTACGGTCTTCGTAACGTTCTATAGCCAAACGGAATAATTCTTCGATTACTTCAGGATAGCTTACGTTCATATTTGCCCATAGTGATGGGAACATAGAGAATGGAGTGAATCCAGGCATTGTGTTAACTTCGTTGATGAAGATTTCCCCTTCTTTTGTATAGAAGAAGTCAGCGCGAACTAAACCAGATCCGCTAATTGCACGGAATGCTGTTGCAGCCATTTTTCTAAATTCTGGATAAAGATTTGGATCGATTGGTGCAGGGATATCCATACGTGATTGACCATCAGTATATTTAGTTTCGTAGTCATAGAATTCTGTAGTAGAAATATTAACTATTTCACCTGGATCTGTAGTTTTAACTTCATTGTATCCAAGTACAGCTACTTCTATTTCTTTTGCTCCTACAGCCCCTTGTTCAATTACGATTTTTTTATCGAATTTTAATGCTTCTTCAATACCTTTAACTAATTCCGCTTCATCGTTACAACGACTAATACCTACAGAAGAACCTAGGTTCGCAGGTTTAACGAAAACAGGGTATTTTAGATTATCATTAATTTCTTTAATAACCGCTTCTTTATTTTTTTTCCAAGTATACTCGATAAAGTGTGTATATGGTAATTGAGGTAGGTCATATGCCGCAAATAATTGCTTCATAACTACTTTGTCCATACCAGCGGCACTAGATAGTACGTTGTTTCCTACATAAGCAATATCCATAATTTCTAAGAACCCTTGGATAGTACCATCTTCACCATTAGGACCGTGAAGAACAGGGAATACTAAATCAAATTTACGACCATCTTCGAATAATAAGCTACTAATATCACTATTAAAGTTAGTAAATCTTAGTACATTTTGATCTTTGATTTCAGATTTAATTTGTTCACCTTTAGCCCAGTTTCCTTCTAATGAGATAAAGATAGGAAAAACATTGTATTTTTCTTTATCGATTGCGTTAATTATTGATTTTGCAGTTAATAATGAGATAGAATGTTCAGCACTCTTACCACCATAAACGATTCCTATGTTTTGTTTTGTCATAAAAAATCTCCTAAATAAAATTTCTTTATTGTTATTTTAAATATTATAGTTATAGTTTGTAGAATTATATAATAATCCATTACCTATATACATACTGAATATTAAAATCAGCAATTCATCTTATAATTATACCATAAAAATATAAACTAGAGTAGCTTTATAAATTATTTAAAAAGATAGTTTATTATTTTAATTTATATTAATATTGTATTTTTTTAAGATAATAATTATAATAAAATATGTATAAAATAAATTTAAGATGGAGGAAGTTAAATTTGAATGGAAAATTAGATGAAAAAAATGATTTTAAAACCTTGCATAAAAGAAAAACTAGTCTAGTATATAATTTTATCCTTGTATACATTGTGTTTCTTTTTGCTGCGGGTTTCACTCAAATGACGCTAGGGTATAGTGATACGGTAGCTTTTATTATATTCGTAATAGTTTGCTTAATACTAGTTGTTTATTTTGGTACGAAAAGACAAAAAATTGAAAATTTAATTGCACTAAAGTTATTAAATGATTTAGAATTAGCTGAATTTATGGATTTTATGCAAGAGCAGCATAAAAATAAAAAGTTAACTAATAATAGTGCTTATTATAACTATATGGCACTAGTTGAGCTTATATATGGTAACTTTGATAAGAGTGAAGAATATTTAGCAAAAGTAAAACTTACTCAATCAGGATATATTAGAGGAGCCTTAAGAGGAAATGAAATATGGTATCACTATACTAGATTTATGTTAAATATTTTTACTGAAAAAGAATTTGATTTAGAAGAATTAAAAAAACAATTAGTGAAAACAGTTAGTAAAAATCAAGAAGCTGTTCAAATGTATAATAATAAATTAGATAATATATATAAAGTTCTAGTTTTAAAAGAACCGGTTGATAATTTTGAAGAAGAATTAAACGACAATATAGTAGAGTGTTCAAAAGTATTTAATTATTATTTCTATCTTTGTAATGAAGTGCTAAAAGGAAATAAAGAAGAAGCAGATAAATATATTGATTTATTATTACAATACAATGAGAATTATTATGTAGTAAGACAAGCAAAAGCAATAAGAGAAAAAATTTAAGGGTTGACCAATAGGTCAGCCCTTTTTATAATTTATATTTTTCTTTTAGTTCAGCTATAGTATCACGAAGTTTAGCAGCACGTTCAAATTCAAATTTTTCAGCTGCTGAGAACATTTCTTGTTCAAGTTCTGCTAAGCGTTCTTCGATATTATCATCAGTAATATTAGATACTTCTTCTAATTCTAATGTTTCATCCTCAATTACTTCTTTCTTAGCACTAATACTGTCACGAATATCTTTAATAATTGTTTGAGGTGTTATGCC
>CAUUEM010000181.1:0-3046 GCA_963544045.1 uncultured Gemella sp.
GCTATAGTTGTCATAATAATAATTGTTGTATTTTCATTTATCTCATATTTAATATCTGGTCTATTTACATAGAAGTTTGGAGGTTTATATGACAATACTAAAAAGGAATAACCTTGTAGCAACACTTATTTATGTTTTATTTTACTTCTCACCAATACTAGCTAATCCATTTTCTTACTTAAATATAATGGAAGCTATAGTCTTAGCATTATTAATTTACGGTTGCTCTTACTTGCATTATATTTACTATTATACTAATAAAAGTAAACTATCTATTAGAACAAAAAATACAGTGTTAACTATCATTGTTCTACTTGTAGCTGCCATGATTTATTTTGATTTTTTTAATTTCCCAATAATCTTTAATATAATAATAAATAAATACTTGGCAATTATTTTACTATTATTGCTACTATGTTTTTTAATAATCTTCGCAAAAAAAATGAAAAATTCATTAGTATTTCTTTTATTATTTGCACCACAAATTATTCAAGGAATATTAATGCGAACATCTTACAGTATAACTGTATTTTATGTTAATCATCCTAATTTTAATTTCTATATAATATTCGCTATACTTATTGGCTACTACATATACAATAGTAAAAAATAAATAAAAAAGATTTAGTAAAAACAGGAAAACCCTTACTAAATCTTTTTTATTTTATTTATTTTTTGCTATAATTATAAGTAAGAATTATAGCATGGGAGAATAAAATCATGATAGATAAAGATAATATTTGGGCTCTTTGGGCAATAATTATTTTCATAGCCACACTAAGTATTTATTTAGAAGGTAAATATAAATGGGCAGCTAAAGTGAGTGGTGCTATTATTGGACTTGTAATAGCTGCTACACTCAGCAACCTTAAAATTATTCCACTTGAATCACCTGTTTATGACAGTATTTGGGGATATGTAGTACCAGTGGCTGTCGCCATGCTTCTTTTCCAATGCGACCTTAGAAAGATTTGGCAAGATAGTGGAAGAATGACTATTATTTTTCTTATAAGTTCTGTTGGAACAATCATAGGTGCTGCTGTAGGTTACTTACTATTACACAACTTTATTCCAGTTTTAAATAAAATAGCCGGAATGATGACAGGATCATATATAGGCGGTGGCGTGAATTTTGTTGCAGTCTCTTCTGCATTTGAAGTCCCTGGAGATTTAATATCTGCTGCAACAGTCAGCGATAATTTACTTATGGTATTATATTTCTTTGTATTAATATTAATCCCTAATGTAACATTCTTTAAAAAGTATTTTAAGACTTCGTATTCTAATGACGTAGAAATCAAAGAGCAAAGTAGTTCTTCAAAAGCCACAGTAGGTGTTACTGATATTGCATTTACTTTTGCTACAGCTGTAGTTATTGTAGCAATCAGTTTTACTCTTTCTAAGTATATAGGCAATTTAGGAGACTCATCTTTAATTACATTTATTTCAAATAAATACTTACTAGTAACTACATTAACTGTTGGATTTGCATCAATATTTCCAAAATATTTTAATTCATTTAATGGAGCAAACGAAATAGGTACATTCTTAATATACATTTTCTTTGTTGTTATAGGAATCCCTGCTTCTATCGAAGCAATTATTGAAAAGTCACCTTTATTACTTCTATTTTGTGGAATTATGGTATTAATTAATATGCTTGTAACATTTATTGCGGCAAAAATATTTGGTTTCACCTTAGAAGAAGCTATTCTTGCATCAAATGCAAATATTGGTGGCCCAACCACTGCAGCCGCGATGGCCATTTCTAAAGGTTGGCAAAAACTAGTAGCACCAAGTATGTTAGTTGGAACACTAGGTTATATTATAGGTACTTATATAGGAATACTAATCGGACAGTATCTAGGATAAAATAAATAGACCTAAAACATTAAGCTTTAGGCCTATTCAGGCTGTTGACAAGTAGGTCAACAGCCTGAAAAAACTGATTTCATATAATATGAAATCAGTTTTTAATTACTATTCATTTTCTTCTAAATTGTATAATAACTCATATAGTGCTTTTGCATCTAATTTTTCTTTCTCTTCTTTACCTATATCGCGAACTAGCTCCCCTCTATGAAGTACAATTATTCTATTCCCATATTTCACAGCATCTTGAATATTATGGGTAATCATAAGAGCAGTTAAGTTTTTTTCTTCAATCTTTTCCCTAGTTAACTCCATTATTTTCTTTTGAGTTTTTGGGTCTAATGCAGCCGTATGTTCATCAAGAAGTAATAGTTTTGGTGTTGTCATAGTAGCCATTAGTAACGCTATAGCTTGACGCTGTCCTCCAGATAACAGTCCCATTTCACTATCTAGTCTATCTTCTAGGCCTAAGTCTAATGTTAATAATAATTCTTTAAATAATTTTCTATCTTCTTTAGTAGTTCCTATTTTAAAACCTCTAGTTTTACCACGTCTAAGAGCTAACGACATATTTTGAGCCACAGTCATACGAGGTGCTGTTCCATCTAGTGGATTCTGGAATACTCTACTAATAAATGCAGCCCTTTTATGTTCTACTATATTGCTAACATCCTTATCCTCTATTAAAATCTCACCAGAGTCAACAGAAAATGAACCTGCTATAGCATTTAAAAAAGTTGATTTTCCTGCTCCATTTCCTCCTAAAATAGTAATAAAGTCTCCATCTTTTATTTCCAAACTTATACTTTTTAGAGCATGTTGCTCTCTTATTGTACCAGGAAAGAACGTTTTATCTATATTATTAATTTTTATAAATGACATCTTTATACATCCTTTCTCTTAGCTTTTAATTTTAATTGTGGTAATGTAAGGAATAATGCAATAACTAAAGCGGAAACTAATTTAAAATCATTAGCTCCTATTATATTTAATTTTAATACTCCTACAAGTAATAATCTATATATAATTGCACCAAATATTACACATGCTAATCTCATTGTAAAACTTACATCCTTAAATACAACTTCACCTATTATTATCGCTGCAAGAGCAACTACGATAACTCCAATACCACTATTTACATCAGAATATCCATTGTTCTGTGCAAGAATTG
>CAUUEM010000182.1:0-3029 GCA_963544045.1 uncultured Gemella sp.
TCTTTACAAAACGAAAAAGTTTAGTTTAATTAAGGCGACAATTAGTCGTCTTTTTGTATTTTTATAAGATAAAAACAACTGATATTAAATTTTGTGTATAACTAAATAACTAATTCTCCTAATAGAAGGTAAATTAGTACATTTTTAACATTCTATTTCTGAATATTGGATTGATTTTTCTGATTATTTAAGTTAAAATATAGATATTATTTCTAAAAAACCAGGAGGAGTTATTAACATGAAATTTCCAAAGAAGCCAGTAGTAAGTGTAGTGAGCTTATCTTTACTAGTGGGGAGTGTTAATTTATTAACTAATAATACTAATTCAAAATTTATTTATGCACAAAATAATCCAAAGGAACATGCGTTGTCTAATGTTTCTAAGGCGGATGAGCAAAAATTTAACAATAATGATAAGGTGAAAATAATCGTTAAATTAAAAGAGGATAAGGTAAATCCTGACGATTTAAAAACAGCCGAAGGATTGAAAAAACGTGAAGCTAGCACAAAAGAACCTCGTGAAAAAGCCTTAAAAGAAATAAAAGAAAAAGGTGTGAATTATGAAAAACTATTTGAATATGACACACTTTTAAATGGATTTGCTTTAGAAACTACATATGAGGATGCTAAAAAAATTCAAGCAATGAACTTTGTTGATAGTGTTGAATTAAGTGTTGCTTACAAAAAACCAGAAACGACAACTAATGCAGTTGAAACAAAAAAAGAAGAGGTAAATGACTTCTCTAAGGCTCTAGACAGTTACAATCTTATTAACATCCAACCACTGTGGGATAAAGGTTTCCGAGGGCAAGGAAGAGTAATAGCGGTACTTGATTCTGGACTTGATCCCAATCATCCTGTTCTAAGATTAACAGATAACTCTCAGTCTAAGTATAAAACAAAAGAAGATGCTGAAAAAGCGATGAAAGAAGCGGGAATAGACTATGGTAAGTGGTATAGTGATAAACTACCGTTTGCTTTTAACTATAATGATTGGAACAATGATATTAAACAAAGTGGATTCAAATCACATGGTATGCACGTTGCTGGTACTGCGGTAGGTAATCCTAAAGAGAAAAGTGGAACAGGTGACTATATTACAGGTGTAGCTCCAGAAGCACAATTAATATTTATGCGTGTATTCTCAGAGTCTAAAAACGCAGGAACAGAATCTTATATTTATACTAAAGCTATTGAGGATGCTATTAAGTTAGGTGCGGATACTATTAACCTAAGTTTAGGATCACCAGCTGGTTCAGTAATGGAAGTTGGTGATGGTTTAATTAGTGCATTAGAAGTAGCTAAAAAAGCTGGAGTAAATATCGTAGCTGCCGCAGGTAATAATGCTTACTTCTCTAAAGGTGGTTTTGATTATATTACACCACGTGCGGTAAATCCGGACTACGGAACAGTAGGACGTCCATCGGTATCTGATGATGCTATTTCTGTAGCTAATATTAGTAATAGTGTATTAAATAGAGAGATTGCTACAGTTGCTCAATTGTTAGGTAGTGTAGCTTTCAATAATGGTAATGTTCCTATCTTCACATATTCTAAACTATTTGAGAATAAAGACTATGACTATGTTTATGTAGGGGTTGGGAAAGAAGAAAACTATGAAGGTAAAGATTTAGCAGGTAAAATTGCCTTAGTTCAACGTGGTGAAAATAGCTTTGAAGATAAGGTGAAAATAGCTAAAAAACATGGAGCTGCAGGGGTAATAGCGTATTTTAATGATGGAGATACTATCTATAATGTTGTCCTAAATGGTCAAGATAAAGATTTCCCAGTAGTAACGACTTATTATAACTTTGGTAATGAGCTAGCACAACATGAAGGTGAGTATAAAATTAACTTCAATGGAAAATGGGAGAAAAAACCAAATGAGAATGTTGGTAAATTTGATGAATCATCTAGTTGGGGATTAACAGTTGATGGATACTTAAAACCAGATGTTACAGCACCAGGTGGAGATATTATCTCTTCTTATAATGATGGAAGATACGGCTTAGATAGTGGTACGAGTATGGCCTCACCTCACGTAGCTGGGGCAACTGCATTAATAAAACAAGCTCTTGCGGAAAGATTCCCAAGTAAGACTGCAGAAGAACTTCAAAAATTAGTAAAACACTTATTAATGAGTACAGCTAGTATTAATATTAATAAAGATAATGGTGTATACATTTCTCCAAGACAGCAAGGTGCAGGATTAATAGATGCGTATAAAGCTGCTTATGGAGACGTTTATGTTACTGGAACAAATGACTATGGTAGTGTAAGTTTAGGTAATGTAGGGGATAAATTTGATGTTAAACTATTAGTTCATAATATTTCCGATAAACCTAAAACTTTAAAATATAAATCAACATTAATTACTGATGATGCATATGGTGAAGGTAATGGTGATTGGACTGGTTACTTAACTATGGCATCACGTCTACTTAGTGAACTAGAAGGTGAAAAGACAGTTACTGTAGGAGCAAATTCTACTTCAGAAATCACAGTATCTGTAGATGCAAGTAAATATGATGAAGAATTAATAAAATTATTTAAAAATGGTTATTATTTAGAAGGATTTGTAGAATTTTATGGGGCTGATGACACATCAACAGACAAAGTAGCAAGTATACCGTTTGTTGGATTTAAAGGAGAGTTCCAAAACTTACCAGTATTAGAAAAACCAATTTATTCTATGAAAGATGGAGAAAAACCAACATACGAATATGGATTTGATTCAATAAATAATAACTGGGATTCGTTAACAGAAATGAACTTCACAGGAATGTTAACTACATTCAAAGAAGATAAGAAAGATAAGAGAACTCTTGCGGGAGCATATATTAATCCAATAACTAATGAGAGATTCTTCACAGATAAAATATTCTTCTCTCCAAATGGGGATGAAAATTACGATGAAATAGGTATGCGTGGAGTATTCTTACGTAACTATGAAAACTTAAAATTAACAGTATATGCAAAAGATGATGTTGAACGTAAAAATCCACTTTACGAAAATGGAAATGCATCAG
>CAUUEM010000183.1:0-3019 GCA_963544045.1 uncultured Gemella sp.
TGTTTAGGGAATGCTTCAAATATTATAAAGAATATTACAGATATAATTATTGCATATTTCATCATGTAACGCATAGTTTCACGCACACGTTCATATTTTTTAGCACCGTAGTTAAAACCAAAAATAGGTTGAGCTCCTTGTACAAGCCCTATAATTATTGAAATAAATATTATGTTAACTTTAGCAACAATTCCAGCTACAGCTATAGGAATGTCATTTCCATATACAGTTTCTGATCCATGTATATTAAGTAAATTGTTTGTTACTACTTGAATAATCATATTTGATCCTTGAAATACAAATGATGTCATTCCAAGAGATATTGCAATTTTTAAAAGTGAAAATTTAGGTTTAAAGTCTTCTTTCTTAAATTTTACACTTTTAAATCTAGGGAAGTAGAATAGTAGAATAACAGCAGATAAAAATTGACTTATTACTGTTGCCCATGCTGAACCAGCAATTCCCCATTTAAAACCAAAAATAAATATTGGATTTAAAATCATATTTAAGACTGCTCCAAAAACTATTCCGAACATCGAATATTTTGGACTATTGTCAGAACGAACAATAGGATTCGTACTAATAGATATTAGTAAAAATGGAATACCTAGAGAAGTTATCCCTGCAAAAGTTTTTGCGTATTCTAGTATTTCATCAGTTGATCCAAATGCATACATAAGTGGCTCTAAAAATATTTGAACTAGTATTGTCAAGATAATTCCAATTAGAAATAGAGAACTAACAGATGTTCCAACAACAGCTTTAGCTTTTTCTGGATTACCTCGTCCTAGTTCTAAATTGAAATTTGCAGCAGCTCCTATACCAATCATAAGACCAATAGCAAGACATATAGTAGTAATAGGGAAAGCGATATTTGTTGCTGCATTTCCTAAATATCCAACACCTTGGCCAATGAATATCTGGTCAACAATGCTATAAAGTGCATTAACGATATTAGCTGTAATAGCAGGCCATGCAAGTGAGATAAGTAATTTCTTTATGGATTTTGTTCCAAGTGGATTTTGTACCGTTGATTCATTCATAAAGTTTTCCTCCAAAGTAATTAAGCGATTTTGGTTAAAAGTGAATAGAATATAGCTATTTCATCTTTTGATAGATTGCTTAACGCCTCTTGTTCACTTTCTTTTATTAAATTTTTATGTGTAGAAATTACAGAATGACCTAAGTCAGTTAAGTGTATTGAAAAAGAGCGTCTATCTACAATTCCGCGTTTTCTTATTACAAAACCTTTTTCTTCTAATACATCTATGTTTCTACTAACTATATTACGATCTTTTCTATGAATTTCTGAAAGTTGCGCCTGAGTTACGCCTTCATTTTCTGAAATATATAATAATGTAATGAAATGACCGTGTGTTATGCCAAGCTTGGCTAATGGTTCTTTTGTGTAGTTTCTCATTACTTCTAGTATTGTTATAAGTTTGTGACCTAATGAATCTTCTAACATATATTTTTCTCCTAAATTAATATACCTTATATATTGTATACCTAGTATATTATTATGTCAATAAAAAAAGAGCAAATTTAAAAAAAATAAGCTCCTTTATATTTTCTGTAATTTAGTGTTCCTTTCCGCCAGTAATCCTTCTATCATTCTTTTTATAGTATTCAGCAGATGTAACAATAATATGTTTTAATGCTGAGATAATAATTTCCAGGTCCATAAAAGGAGTATTCGGTTTATCTTTAATTTGTTCTTTAATAAAAGGTATATGAATAAAGCCTGTTTCTATATCAGTGTATTTAGTATTAGCTAAATATAAACTTTCATACATAATATGATTACAAACAAATGTACCTGCCGTATTGGAAATTGCTGCAGGAATATTGTTATTAATTAGTATTTCAACTATTGCTTTTATAGGAAGAGATGAAAAATATGCATTTTCTCCATCTTGACGTATTTTTTCATCAATAGGTGAGTTATTATCATTATCTGGAATTCTTGCATCATCAATATTAATAGCTACACGCTCAACAGTAATTTTATCCCTACCGCCAGCTTGACCAACACAAATAACGATATTTGGGGAAAACTCTGCTATATACTTTTCCAAAACCTCAGAGCTTTTTTTGAAAATAGTAGGTATTGTGACTTTTTTTATAATTATATCACCTATACTATCTGGTAGGGAATTTACTGCTAGATTAGAAGGGTTGATGGTTTCATTTCCAAAACTATCAAAACCTGTTATTAAAACTTTCATTTGATAAACCTCTCTTCATATTACTATTAAATAATATATATTATATGATATTTTTAAAATAATTTAAATATGAAATAAATATTTATATAAATTATTTTTCTATATATTATAAATACAAATTGTAAATAAATTTTAAAAATGATATTATTAATAATAGAGGTGAGGGAAGTGTCGAGAGAAGAAAAATTAAGGACAATTATTAGTACAATTGATAATTCGGAGTATAGTAATAATAAAGATAATAATATACAACATAATTGCAAGATGAAAACTTTTAAAGATCCTCAAGAAACATGGCTTTCAAGTACTTTTTCGAAAATGAAATATGCAGATTATAAGCCGTTTCAATTTGTAGATGGGGAAGGGGTAAGGTGTTCAATATATCTAAGTGGATGCTTATTTTCTTGTAAAGAGTGTTTTAATGAAAGTATTCAAAATTTCAATGCAGGAAGTCCTTATACAATGGAACTTGAAGACAAAATTATAGAAGATTTAGGAAATTCTTACGTTCAAGGATTAACTCTTTTGGGAGGAGAGCCTTTTTTAAATACACAAGTTGCTATACAGTTGGTAGAGCGAGTTAGAAAAGAGTTTGGAGATAAAAAAGATATTTGGGTTTATAGTGGGTATACATATGAACAACTCCTAAAAAGTAGTGAAGATAAAAAGAAGTTATTAAGTCTTTGTGATGTATTGGTAGATGGCCCATTTATGATATTTTTAAAAGATTTGAGTTTGAGATTTAGAGGGAGTAGTAACCAACGTATAATAGATATAAAAAAATCAACAAT
>CAUUEM010000184.1:0-3005 GCA_963544045.1 uncultured Gemella sp.
ATACTGTGAACTGTTTCAGACAAATCTTTTACCTTCCATGTTCCTTCAAGGCTTTGTTCTTCTTTTTGTGTTGTATTGTTATTACCATTAGATTGCGAACATCCTGTAAGCACACATGTAAGACTCAAAAATATTGGTAATATATACTTTTTAATTCTTTTTATATTCATAGTAATTCTCCCTTATTAATTTTTTTCTTTTGTAAATTTAATTATTACTGTTTGGTCTTTATTTTTTCTATTTTTCCCTGATACTGTTAGTATAAGTTCTTTACCTTCAATTTTATAATTAAATGTTAGTGGCTCTTTTTCTAATTTTGTCGTTTCTATTCCTAATGTATAAAGTCCATCAATTGTTGGAGTTTCCTGAAAAGATATAGTTTGTTTATCTAGATCTAACACTCCATCTTTCAATTTAACATTTATTACATTATTCTCAAAAGAAGATTCAGTATGTTGTAATTTATTTTGTGATAACTTAAACATTGATTCTCTGCTTCTTATAAATTGTTCTATGTCTTTGTATCTTTTGTACCCAGAACGTTTAAAATCGGCTTCAAATAAGTCTTTAACATCAAATCTGTTGCTTATTACGACTTCTTTGTCTTTTATTGTTAATTTCAAATCAACATTATTATAATAATCTTTTAAAGCTTTAGCTCGTTCTTCTGAACCACCAATATCAATAATTATATTATAAACAGTTTCAGAAAAATCTTTTACTTTCCAAATCCCTTCTAAAGTGGGATTTTCTTCTTCCTGAGTAGTATTGTTTCCACTACTACTATTTGAATGTGAACAAGCAGAAAGGATGCACGAAAAACTTAAAAACACAGGCAATATATATCTTTTTATATTCATAAAAAATCTCCTACTCTATTTTTTATTTTATCAAGTTCGATAAAAAAGATAAACTAATCTTAAAAAGAGATTAGTTTATCATATTAGTTTTGATATTGTTAATCTATATTTTAAACTTTTTTTATTTTGTTCAAAATTCTTAATTGTAAAACGACCATATTTTCTTATTGATAATATGTCATCTACAGCACAATTTTTTTCACCATTTTTAACTATTACATGATTAAGTTTAACAAATTCTTGTTCTAAAAATTCCTTAACCTTGCTTCTAGATTTATTAGTAATTTTGGCGACAATTGAATCAATTCTAAATGATGAAGTTACTATTTCAAAATCTTGAAATTCTTTTTTTATATCAATATCTAGTTCACTAACTTCTTTGAATTCAAGGTTAACTCTACCAATTTTTGTTAGTTCCATTTTGATAAAGTCAGCAATTTCTCTATCTACAAATATATAAATAGAATTCTCCGAAACTACTATATCTCCTACTCTATTAAAATTAATTCCTAAATTATGAACTGTCCCAAGTACATTTCTGTGTTCTATTTTATTAAATTTATTATTATAGTCGGCTTTTAGACAAACTATATCATATTCAATATCATAGTATTCATTAGAAATTATTTTGGCTTTTTTCCTTTCACTACCTTCATATCCACCAAAAAATTCAACTTTGTACTCTGGATAATTATATGCAGCAACTTTACTAAGAACAATTTGCTCAAAATTTGTAAGAAACCTTGTTGCTGTATTTCGATTTTCCAGAAAACTTACAGTTTGTAGTAAATTTTCTGCAATTTCTTTTTCTTCATTAGATGCTGTTGCTACAAAATTTATCTTTTTCATAACTATTATTTACCCAAACAATACTTTAAATACTAGTCGTTGTATTAAACCTAAGGCAAAAACTGCAGCGATTGGTGAAATGTCTAACATTCCTACTGGTGGTATAATTTTTCTAAATAACTTTAAAAATGGCTCACATATAGCGGTTAAAAATTCACCAATAAATGTATTTCTAATTTGCGGTACCCAGGACATTAATATGTAGGCAAAAATAGCATAATAATAAAATGTGAAAAGGTAAGATACAAATTTATATACCCAAATATATTCTGTTATATTTAACAATATTAGTACTCTCCTTCGTAAAAGTCTCCAGAAACTTCAACACCATTAGGAACACAAAGATAAATATCTTCCCCAATAGTTTTTAATCTAGCATCTAGAGCGTATATTCCACCTGAAATAAAGTCTAATAATCTATCTGCTGTTTCTATATCTAATTTAGCTAGATTAATAATTACAACTTTATTTTTTTTAATATCATCAACAATATCTTTACTATCAGCAAAAACAAGTGGTTCCGTTAATACTACATTGTTTCCTCTGTTTAAAATTGGATTTACTGGTTGTTTACTACTCACTGGCTTCTCCTTTGAAACTCTTTTTCTTGGTTCTTCTTGTACTTCTGGTGCGTTTTCAACTATTTCTTCATCTTCAAAATCTTCTTCACTTACAAATAAATTATTAAATTTTTTCATCATACTCATAATTATCAAACCTCATTAATTTATATTTAACCCCATAATTATATCATATTAAGACTGGTTTTAAAACCAATATACCGATATTTATCTTTATATTACAACAATAACCTTAAAATTATTTAAAAATTTGATATATTTTATGTTCATTTATATTATTCACAAATAAAGGTAACTCTCTATCATCTATTATATTCTTTATTCATCAATCCTTAACAGTACCTAGTATTTTTTAATCTACTTCTACTCCTAGTCATCTAAAAAAATTTCCTATTATTTTTATGTAATATAAAAATATTATACAATATACTTGGTAGTTCCATTAAATTTCTTAATAATTAGATACATTATTTATTTGACTTTTTATTAGTATCAATCAGTTATAAAAATAGAAATCTTAGAGATAACTCTCTAAGACTTCTATTTTTAATCATAATATTTATTATATCTTGCTGTTACAGCTTCTTGGATTTTTGAACCTAGTACTTTTAACATTGAGTATACTGGAATACCTAAGATTGCTCCAACTACACCTGCTAGATTAACACCAATTAAAATTACAAAAATAACTGTAAGTGGGTGCATATCCATGCTT
>CAUUEM010000185.1:0-2990 GCA_963544045.1 uncultured Gemella sp.
TTCGATAAACCTCTTCCACAACACATATCTTGTCAAGCTGCGAATATGTTTGAGAGGTTAAAAGTACAACTACAATAATTTAATTTATTTGAATAAATAGATCTTGAAAAAAGGATATAGGATTACCTATATAAGGTAATCCTACAAGGATTTTTATTAGGATTAAGTTTTGCTGGACGGCAATAAAATAATATAGTTTCTTTTTCTATGTTTAATATGGTTTCGCACCTGCAGAAAGTAAATCACAAATTGGAATAAAAGATAGTTGCGGGTTTTCGTGGAAAGTGGACTCTATCATTTTTAGCCATGATCCATATAAATTAGATTCTTTGTAGGGGAAGTCCCAAAAATCTTTGATGCCATTCAGGATGTCCTCATCAGGGTTGCTAAGTATATCCTTTATCAACTGGTGGTTTTGTAGTAATTCAAATACGATGTGAGGATAAGCCTCTTCTAGTTTCTCTCCATTTATATGAGTACATTTTCCTCCAGCCGAGAAATCATCTCTCATATTAGGACACAAAAGTGAATAGTAATTACATAACCACAAAGAGATGGGTTTGTATCTATTCTTTGTATCTTTTTGGTATAAGCTTCTGAATAAAATACAAGCTTTTGCTTGTAGAATGTTTTTTTCAGATGCCTGTAAATCATTATAGAATGAAAGGTTTACGTTTGTAGTCTCTCCCATCCACCATGGCATCTCGTATTTCTTTTCTTCTTTTGCTTTTTTAATATAATACTGGCGAACACAAGAAATCTTTTTTCCTTCGTCTAATTGTCTAAAAATCTCATAGTCAGTATTCATCTTAGCAAATATATTGTTATTTGAAGACAGATTCATGTCAATTAAATAACGTGGAGAATGTGTAACAGCAATATTGCTTAAGCATAATTGATAAGGTTTACATCGAAATTCTGGGTGTCCTCCAAGTTTCGCAAAGAGCATATAAATCCTATCTGTTTTTTTATCTCTTGTGTTTTCAACAATGCTACTTCCTGTAGAAGTCCATGCATCTTTCTGTGTTGATTTTATCTCGACTCCATAACTTGTTTCGTGTAATAGGATATCGGGGAATACATGTCCAGATATAAGTTCTATTCTTTCTTTAGGAAAATTTATGCTAGGTGCAATTTCTTTTAGAGATTGCAACGATAAGATTTCGACATCTCCACCTGACATTTTGCTGTATCTCTCAGGTGTTATACAGGCTATCTTATTCATATAAGTAATGGTCTCGCCTAAAAGCGTGTTGACCATTTGGTCAACATGGTTAAACCCGTCAAGGTTGAATGTTACAAATCTTTGATGTTGTTCCATAATTATTTAAAGTAAGAATCCCATAAGTTTTCTATTCTTGTTGCAATATTGAATGCTAACATGGGTGGTACAGCATTGCCTATTACTTTATATGCAGCAGATGCACTTAGTTTATATCCACATCTATTTTCTTTCTTCATGACAAAATGATAGTCAGGTGGGAATGTCTGAATCATGGCACACTCACGAGGTGTAAGTCTACGCTCTTTCATACCAGCTGTAAGCTCTGTATAGTGTTTACCACCATGTTCAGCTGAAAGTCTTCGAAACTCAATGTTCCCGTGATGTTCTGAACGTATTGTTGGTGCTAAACTGTCTAGTCTTATTTCTGTTTGTCCTTGACTTCCATTTCCTAGATATTTCGCTTTTGAATATAACTTTTGCGAATCATCTATGGTACAATCTGGTTCTTTTAGATCTTTTAGAACATCTAGTGTTGTTACAGGTGGCATCAGGCTTTTGTCTTCAAATGTACAAGCATGCGTAGGAAAAGGATATGGATTTAACTCTTCTCTAATATTGTCTGATTCCAATATTTTTAGGATGTTATCTTTTAGGGCATCCCGTCTGATACCAATGAATATAACACGTTCACGGGATTCTGGTACCCCATAATTACCTGCATGTAAAACTTGTGGAGGGAAAACTAAATAACCATTACCATCAGCACTTGCAAAATCTTTTTGGATGATATCTTTTACATTCCCTAGATTGACCAATCCTTTGACATTTTCTGCAATAAAGATTTTCGGACGAACTATGTCTATTACTTGTTTCATCCAATAGTATAATTTTCCTCTACTTTCTTCTGATGGCTTGTCATCATTTCGTGTTCTTCCATAATCATCTTTCTTAGATTCAAATCCTAGACGTTTTCCCGCTACACTAAAGTCTTGACACGGGAATCCACCTAAAACGACATCGATGTTTTTAGGAAAGATATTTGCTCCAGCTTTCTGCATTTTAACTAAATCAACAATGCTGGTACAATGATAGATAGACGGATTATAACCAAAGCGTTTCATATATGTGGTCCATGCGACTTCAGCTTCGGGGAGAATATCATTTGCGAAGACCGTTTCAAACTTTGTTTTTTTTAGCAGAACCCAGTCTTCGTTTATTCTTTTTATTATACGTTTATCGTTTTTTGTTAGTGATTTCCTGTTTGCAATGAACTGACCTTCAAAGCCTAAATCCATACCACCACAGCCAGAGAATAAAGATAAAACTCTGTGATGATCTGTGTTCTTTTTATTTTCTTCATCGTAAATGATAGGAATTTGTCCTTGAGGTATTACGTCAGAAACACAATCAATATAGGTTGGTGCTGGATCGTAATATTTATTCTTTCTTTTTAAAGTCATATGCTAATATATTTAGTTGCAAAGGTACAACTTTTAATACGATACTTCTACGCTTATATAATTTATTCTAGTATCCATAATTCATACTTCAGAATTTAAAGGTAGAGTTTTCTTTACGCAAAATTTTAAATTAAAAGTCATTTTTTGTATAGTAAGAAAATTCTATAACTATGTTTGTCAAAGGAGATATCTGCCCAAGGTTAGTACACGCTTTTTTCTTCTGAACTTCATAATGATAGATTTTTAGGTAAATAAAAAAGGCGACCATCTGTTGAGATAGTCGCCTTCTTTTATCTTATCTTTAG
>CAUUEM010000186.1:0-2975 GCA_963544045.1 uncultured Gemella sp.
AAAGGAGATTTACAATGGATATTAATAGTTTTACAAATAGTGTGAAAGAAATCTTAGCGAAATCTTCCGAATTTGCAACAGAGAAAAAAAGTCAAAGTATTACGAGTGAGATGTTTATAAAAGCAGCACTTACTGGTAGTAACTTATATAGTGATATTTTAGGAAGAATTAATATTGATAAGGAAAATTTACTTCGTGAGTTAGATCACGAAATATCTAAAGTAAGTGGGGTAGAAGGCGACAATATAAATTATGCTAGCTACCTTAGTAACGATTTAAATGCCTTATTAATAGAAGCTAATAAATATAAAGATAAATATGAAGATAAATTTATATCTTGTGAACATATAGTTCTAGCAAGTTATGTAAAAAATAGTATAGTAAAAAAATATGTCGATAAAGTTGCTACACTTAAACAAGTAACTGAAGTTATCGATGGTATAAGAGGAGGTAAGAAAGTTATGAATGAAAATCCAGAAAACAACTACGAAGTATTAGAAAAATACGGACGTGACTTAGTAGAAGCTGCACGTAGTGGTAAAATCGATCCAGTAATTGGTCGTGATGAAGAAATAAGAAATGTAATTAGAATATTATCAAGAAAAACAAAAAACAACCCAGTATTAATCGGGGAACCTGGTGTAGGTAAAACTGCGATTGTTGAAGCTTTAGCTCAACGTATCGTTCGTGGTGACGTACCAGAAAGCTTAAAAGATAAAACAGTATTCGAATTAGACCTTACTAGTTTAGTCGCAGGTGCTAAATATCGTGGTGAATTCGAAGAAAGATTAAAAGCTGTATTAAAAGAAGTTAAAGAACAAGAAGGTAAAATAATCCTATTTATTGACGAAATCCACATGTTAGTTGGAGCAGGTAAAACTGACGGTGCGATGGACGCAGGTAACATCTTAAAACCAATGCTTGCTCGTGGTGAACTTCACTGTATCGGTGCTACAACACTTAACGAATATCGTCAATATATCGAAAAAGACTCTGCATTAGAACGTCGTTTCCAAAAAGTTCTAGTTAAAGAACCAACTGTAGAAGATACAATTTCTATCCTACGTGGTCTTAAAGAAAGATTCGAAGTTTATCACGGTGTGAAAATTTCTGACCGTGCTATTGTAGAAGCTGCAGAATTATCTAACAGATATATTACTGACAGATTCTTGCCAGACAAAGCTATAGACTTAATCGACCAAGCTTGTGCTACTATCAAAACTGAAAACTCATCTAACCCAGCAGAGTTAGATACAATAAATCGTAAAGTAATGCAACTTGAAATCGAAGAAAAAGCTTTAAGTAGTGAAGATGACGAAGTATCACAACGTCGTTTAGAAAACTTAAAAGAAGAATTAGCAAATCTTAAAGAAGAACAAAATAAACTTCAATTACAAGTAGACAGTGAAAAAGAAAAATTATCTGCGGTAAAAGATCTTCGTGAAAAAATCGATAGAGTTAAATTAGAATTAGAACAAGCTCAAAATAACTATAACTTAGAAAAAGCTTCAGAATTACAATACTCAACTTTACCAAAATTAAAACGTGAGTTAGAAGAATTAGAAGAAAAATCTAAACATGAAGATTATAAATTATTAAAACAAGAAGTAACTGAAGATGAAATTGGCTTTATCGTAAGTCAAATGACAGGTATTCCAGTTACTAGATTAGTAGAAACAGAAAAAGAAAAACTTCTTAACTTAGCTGATACTATTCATGAAAAAGTAATAGGTCAAGATGAAGCTGTTGAGAGTGTAACTAATGCAATATTACGTTCTCGTGCAGGTATTGCTGATCCAAATAGACCAATCGGTAGCTTCCTATTCTTAGGACCTACTGGTGTAGGTAAAACTGAGCTTGCTAAAGCTTTAGCTCTTAACTTATTTGATGATGAACGCAATATCGTTAGAATAGATATGAGTGAATATATGGAAAAACACTCAGTCAGCCGTTTAATCGGTGCCCCTCCAGGATACATCGGTTATGAAGAAGGTGGACAACTTACTGAAAGTGTAAGACGTAATCCATATAGTATTATCTTAATGGACGAAATAGAAAAAGCTCATCCAGATGTATTTAACATCTTATTACAACTATTAGATGAAGGTACTTTAACTGATTCTAAAGGTGTAGTAGTAGACTTCAAAAATACAATTATCATTATGACTTCTAACATTGGTTCATTAGAATTATTAGAAGAAGTAAAAGACGGTGTTATTTCTGAAGAAACTCGTAAAAATGTTACTAACCAACTTTACGGATACTTCAAACCTGAAATACTTAACCGTATGGATGACATAATTATCTTCAAACCACTAACTGAAGATAATATTAAAGGGATTGCTAATAAACTTCTTGATGAATTAGTAAGACGTGTTGCAGGTAGAAATATTGAATTAACATATGATGAAAAAGTTTCTGCTTGGGTAGCAACTGCAGGATTCGATATGAAATTTGGTGCTCGTCCACTTAAACGATTTATCCAAAGTCAAATCGAAAATAAATTATCAGTTGAATTAATACGTCACGGTATAGAAGATGGAATGAAAATACATCTTGATTACGTAGATGACCAACTGAAAATTGATATAAAATAATATATATAATTCAAACCTCAAGTTAATCTTGAGGTTTGTTTTTTTATGTGCTTTTTTATAAATATATTTTGTAGTATAATTAAAAGAAATAGTAATAAAAGCAAATTTATTAAACGGAGGAGCAAGTATGAAAATTGCGGTTATGGCTGGAACACCTATCGATTCTAAATTAGGTGAGAATTTATTAAATTCTTATGGTTATAATGATATTGTCTTAGTGCCTATATCTAATAATCCAGTTGAACAAACAACATTCCAATCGTTAAATGATAGTGAAAGGGAAAAAATAATAGTAGAAATAATAGAACAATTAAAAGAAAAAAATTGTGAAGTTATCTTTGTATATTGTAATTCATTAAGTTCAGTAGTAGATTTTGA
>CAUUEM010000187.1:0-2967 GCA_963544045.1 uncultured Gemella sp.
ATGGGTAGAACTTATGAAGAAAGTTTACTAAAAGCTATTCGTTCTCTAGAATATGGTGTGCATCACTTAGGATTACCAAACGGTGATGATTTCACATTAGAAGAAATATTAGATAAAGTAAAACAAGCTGGAGATGAGAGATTATTCTTTATCGGTGAAGCTTTAAGATGTGGACAAAGTACACAAGATATTCACGATATAACTAAAATTGATATGTTTTTCTTAGAAAAAATGCAAAACATTATTGATATTGAGCATGAATTAAAAGAAAATGTAGGAAATACTGACTTATTAGAATACGCTAAAAAATATGGCTTCTCTGACAAAGTAATTGCACATAGATGGAATACTACAGAAGAAGAAATCTATAAACTTCGTCAAGAAAATAATATTGTACCAGTATTCAAAATGGTAGATACGTGTGCTGCGGAGTTTGTTTCTGAAACACCATACTTCTACTCAAGTTATGAACAAGAACAAGAGTCGATTGTTAGTGATAAGAAAAAAATTATTGTCCTTGGATCAGGACCAATAAGAATTGGACAAGGGGTAGAGTTCGACTACGCAACAGTACATGCAGTAATGGCGATTAAAGATGCAGGATATGAAGCTATTATAGTAAACAATAACCCAGAAACAGTATCTACAGACTTCACTATTTCAGATAAACTTTACTTTGAACCACTTACTCAAGAAGATGTAATGGCAATTATTAACCACGAAAATCCAATCGGAGTAGTTGTTCAATTCGGTGGACAAACTGCAATTAACTTGGCAGATAAGTTAGAAAAATATGGAGTGAAAATTTTAGGTACTGCATTAGAAGAAATTGATAATGCGGAAGATAGAGATAAATTTGAAGAATTACTTCACAAATTAGACATTCCTCAACCATTAGGAAAAACTGCATTTGATGTTGAAACTGCGGTTCAAAATGCTAAAGAAATCGGATATCCAGTATTAGTTAGACCATCATACGTACTTGGTGGCCGTGCGATGGAAATAGTTTACGAAGAATCAGAATTACGTCGCTATATGAAAACAGCGGTTAAACTTACTCCAGAGCACCCAGTATTAACTGACCGTTACCTAGTTGGTAGAGAAATAGAGGTTGATGCAATTAGTGATGGTGAAACAGTAATTATTCCAGGTATTATGGAACATATTGAAAGAGCTGGGGTACACTCAGGGGACTCAATTGCAGTATATCCTCCTCAAACACTGACAGAAAGTGAAAAAGAAAAATTAATTGAATATACAATAAAACTAGCAAAAGGATTAAATATTGTTGGATTACTAAATATTCAATATGTAATTAGTAAAGGAGAAGTATTCGTACTTGAGGTAAACCCACGAAGCTCACGTACAGTACCATTCTTAAGTAAAATTACAGGAGTTCCTATGGCGAAACTTGCTGCAGGAGCAATAATTGGAGAGACACTAAAATCTAAAGGATACGAAACAGGTCTTCTACCAGAAAGTAAAAATGTTTATACAAAAGTTCCAGTATTCAGTTTCCAAAAACTTAAAGATGTAGATACTACATTAGGACCTGAGATGAAATCAACAGGGGAAGTAATGGGAAGTGATGTTACACTAGAAAAATCTCTATATAAAGGATTACTAGCAGCTGGAATCAAAGTAAGTGACCAAGGTAATATCTTATTTACTATCAGTGATGATGATAAAGAAGAAGCGCTAAATATAGCTAAACGATTCTCTGATATCGGATATAATCTACTTGCGACAGAAGGAACAGCTAAATTCTTAGAAAATAATGGATTAAGAGTAACTGCTGTTGGAAAAATTAACCAAAGCGACTATAGTGTGTTAGATGCAATCTATAAAGGAGATGTTGATGTAGTAATCAACACAACATCAAAAGATAAAGATGTTACAAAAGATGGATTCAAAATTCGTCGAGTTGCAAGTGAACAAGAGATTGTATGTTTAACATCATTAGACACTGCAGATGCATTATTAAAAGTATTAGAATCAATTTCATTCCACATTCTACCACTTTAGGAGTTAAGTATGGATTATGTAAAAATTTTAAAGTATGGAAAGATAATAAATTTAACTTTTTATTTAGAGCACGATAAACCATTTGAAATTGGTGAAAAGATGAATGGGATATATGAGAAAGCATATATGAATGGTTATAACTGGGAAGCATTTCTAAATTACTATTTAGAGAAAAACTCTCCTGAAGTATTAGAAGGAATAGAGATGGATCCAGAAGCGGGAATCCTTACAGTATATTATGATAATACTTTAGGAAATGAAGAGAAGGCAGAAAAGTTAAAAAATATCATTATTGATCTAATTGAAAATGAAGAAAAGTTATACAAAGTATTAAAAGGTGAAGGCTCAAAAATTAATTGGGATTAATACTTTAAAAAAGTAAAAATAGAAAAGGTTAGAAGTTATCAGTAATTAATAAAACTACTGAGATTAAGGTTAGTAAAAATACATAGGGAGGAATCTTAAAAATTGATGTTAACAATTATATTTTTAAGTGACTCCCTTTTTTAGAAAAAGGAGTGGGTTGATGGATACTTATTTAACGACAGTAGTAAGTAACGAACAAATTGCGGATAAAATTTTTAGAATAGAATTGCAAGGTGATATAGTTAAGGAAATGAATACACCAGGGCAATTCGTTAATATAAAGGTAAGTAATAGTTATGAATTTTTATTAAGAAGACCTATTTCAATTTGTGAAATTAATAAAGAAAAAAATACTTTTGTTATGGTCTATAGAGCAGATGGTGCTGGAACAAAGAAAATTTCACAATTGAAAAAAGGCGAAGAAGTGGATGTCTTAGGTCCACTAGGAAAAGGTTATGATGTTTATACACTAAAGGAAGGTCAAACTGCATTACTAGTTGGTGGAGGAATAGGAGTGCCACCATTATATGAATTAGCTAAGCAGTTTAAAAATGAAGGAATTAAAACAATACATAT
>CAUUEM010000188.1:0-2942 GCA_963544045.1 uncultured Gemella sp.
CATTTCTTTATAATTCATTTTGTAAATATGGTCACCAGATAATATAAGTACGTATTCAGGATCATATTGTTCAATATACTTAATATTTTGATAAATTGCATTGGCTGTTCCTTTATACCATTCACCTGTTTTCCCTGCTGTATACGGAGGCAAAATTGATAATCCTCCGTCCATTCTATCTAAGTCCCAAGGTGAACCATTTCCCATATATGAGTTTAACTCTAAAGGCATAAACTGAGTTAGAACTCCTACTGTTGAAATTCCTGAGTTTGCACAGTTTGAAAGAGGAAAATCAATAATTCTATACTTTCCTCCAAATGGAACTGCTGGTTTTGCCATATCCTTTGTTAAAACTTGAAGTCTTGTTCCTTGACCTCCTGCCAATAACATAGCTACGATTTCTTTTTTACGTCCCATAAATTAGACCCCCATTCTATAAATTTCTTATTTTTTCTCAATATACATAGTCGAAAATGCTGGTATATTAACATTTAATGTATATTCAAAGTCTTTAGTTTTCTTATTAATTGTTTTTAAATTCCTATTTTGTAATGCACTTCCATCAAATTTCTTAGCATCTGAATTTAATGCTATTTTATAACTTCCCCAAGTATTTACTCCTATTGGATAAGAATGCAAGCTTTGACCTGAGAAATTACTAATTACTAAAACTTCTTTACCGCTGTTATCAATTCTAGAAAATGCAAATATATTATTAACATTATCATCTACTATATGCCATCTGAATCCATGCCAGTTACAATCATTTTGCCAAAGTGCTGCAGTATTCTTATAATATTTATTTAATTCTTTCACATAGCGGTGTGTAAATCCATGTTTAGGATATTGTAGCAAGAACCAATCTAATTGTCTTTCTTCATCCCATTCAATAAACTGAGCTATATCAATCCCCATAAATGCTAGTTTTTTCCCAGGATGAGCATACATATATCCTAAGAATGCTTTTAAGCTTGAGAATTTATCTTCGTACGCTACTGGGTTTTTATCAATTAATGATTTTTTTCCATGAACTACTTCATCATGAGAAATTGGTAAAATATAGTTTTCTGAAAAAGCATACATCATAGAAAACGTAAATTTATTGTGTGAATCTTTTCTAAAGAAAGGATCCACTTCTATATAATCAAGACTATCATTCATCCATCCCATATTCCACTTGAAGTCAAAACCTAATCCACCCTGGTCTACACCTGCAGTTACTTTTGGATAACTTGTTGATTCCTCAGCAATCATTGATACTCCCGGATATTTTTCTTTCACATAAAGATTTAAATTCTTTAAGAATTCTATTGCTTCTAGATTTTCAAAACCTCCATGTATATTTCTTGCTGATTCATGTTCCTCACGGCAATAATTTAAGAATATCATTGAGCTAACAGCGTCAACTCTTAAACCATCTATATGGTACTTTTCTAACCAATATACAGCACTAGAAGTTAAGAATGACATAACTTCATTTCTACCATAGTCAAATACTCTTGTCCCCCAACCTTTATGCTCCATTTTTCTAGTATCAGAGTATTCATAACAACATGTACCATCAAATTCATAAAGGCCATGTGCATCTTTTGTAAAATGCCCTGGTACCCAATCCAAAATTACCCCTATATTATTTTGATGACATTTATCAACAAAGTACATAAAATCTTCAGGTGTCCCATATCTTGAAGTTGGAGCAAAGTATCCTGTCACTTGATACCCCCAAGACTTATCGTAAGGATATTCTGTTACAGGTAATAATTCTATATGAGTATAACTCATTTCTTTTACATATGGTATCAGTTCATCCACTAATTGACGATATGTTAATGGATTTCCATTTTCATCATAGCGCCAAGAGCCTAAATGAACTTCATATATATTCATAGCTTCGTGATAAGGTACACTTCTTTTTCGCATCCACTTATCGTCTTTCCAATCATAGTTAGGTAAAGCATACACTTTTGAAGCTGTTTTCGGTCTTGTTTCCGCATGAACCGCATACGGATCAGCTTTCCAAATTTCTTGTCCATAACTTGATATGATTACATATTTATATGAATCAAATTGTTTTATATTGTCAATAGTGATTTCATAAAGACCTTTATCATTTATTGGTGACATTTCATATTTTCTAGCATCCCAATCACAAAAATCTCCAGTGACATACACTTTTTTTGCATTTGGAGCCCAAACCCTAAATGTACATTTATTATCTACTAAGAATGAACCTAAAAAATCATACGCATGATAATTAGTCCCTTCATGAAATAGATATTCCGCCATACTATTCACTGTACAACCCCCTTTAGTTCTATAAATAAATTTTAAAAAAATGCGAACGCTTTCTTTCTGTTCAAAAAAAAACTTCTATATGAAAAATTAAATAGCACGCTCAATTTTTTTATACATTTTCATTATAACATACATAATATATTTAGTAAATTAATTTCTTAACTTACACTAAAATTTTTTATATTCTTTAATTTAACACTATAATAATAAAATAAAAAATACAATTTCAAAAGTTTTACATTCTCTACTATTTGTTATACAATGTATATGAAATTAATTTATATAATAATTATTCAGGAGATAGCTATGTTAATCTATAACCCTATTTATAACAAAAAACCTAGCGGAGCTGTTACAAATAAAGATTCTGTGAAATTTAATGTTTTCATCAAAGAAAATTTTTATTTTAATGATTTTCGCATAGTAATAAAAAATGAATTTACTGGGAAATATAAATCAGAGAGTTTAAAATTTATTGAAAAGACTGATAATGATTATCTTAAATATTCTATTGAATTAGACCCTTTTGATATAGGTTTATATTACTATCATTTTGAAGTTCATTTTGATAGTTTCACAGCCTATCTAAAAAATGATAATTTAAATTCTAAATTGGTTCAAAATTCTGACGAACTTCCTGATTGGCA
>CAUUEM010000189.1:0-2935 GCA_963544045.1 uncultured Gemella sp.
TTTGTGCGTTTTTATTAGCTGTAAATCCTACAAAAATTCTAGACAGCGTTGGTAAAATACTTACACCTATGTTTGCTATATTAATAGTAGTTTTAGTAATACTTGGAATAATGAAATTTAATAATGCAGGTACAGCCGCTCCAACTTATGCAACTACTAGTTTAGCATTTGGCACTGGATTTATAGAAGGATATCAAACACTTGATGCCTTAGCTTCTGTTGCGTTTTGTATTATCGCTATGAGTGCTTTAAAACAATTAGGATTTAAAGATAAAAAAGAATATCTATCTAGTGTTTGGATTGCTGGTATAGTAACAGGTATTGGATTTAGTATTCTGTATATAGGCTTAGGTTTATTAGGAAATAAATTTGCAGTTCCTGCTGAAGTAATAGCAAATGCTAAAATTAATAAAGGGGCTTATGTGTTATCAGAATCTACTCGTGCAATTTTTGGTAATTTTGGAAGTGTATTTTTAGGAGTGATGGTTATATTAACTTGTTTCACAACTACAGTTGGTTTAATTGTTGCAACTTCTGAATTTTTCAATAAAAAATTCCCACAACTTTCATATAAAATATACACTATAATCTTCACATTAGTTGGATTTGGAATAGCTAATATAGGTTTACAAGATGTAATTAAATTCTCTGTTCCTATGTTATTATTCTTATATCCAATTACCATCGCATTAGTACTAATTGTTATAGTGAATAAATATGTTGCATTATCAAAACTAGGTATGCAGTTAACAATGTGTGTAGTAACACTAATTTCTATAGTTACAGTAATAGGAAGTACTTTTAAAGTTGAATCTATTAATAATGTAATTGCAAAATTACCATTAGCTGCAGAAAGCTTAGCATGGTTATTACCAACAGTGGTATGTTTATTAATCTCTGCTGTGCTACCAAACAGACAAAAAGGTAAAGTTTACGACTTTAATGAATTATAAAAAAAGAGCTTTAGATTGAAGTTTATCAATCTAAGGCACTTTTTTATTAAATAAGCTTATTTATCTCATCTAAAAGGAACATTTTAATATTTAGAGATGAGGTGAATTTTTCAAGTTTCTCAATTTTTTTTGTATCAATAGTGTTGTTTACTCTGTATGCACGTATAAGCTGATTTTTTGGTGTATTTTCTTCTGAAATAAACTCTACAATATCAGACTTGTAACCAAAAGCTTCAAGAACTTCACTTCTAATAGAATCGGTTAGTAACGTAGAAAATTTTTCTTTTATAATGCCATGTTTTAACATAAAAGGTAAGAAATCATTATTAAGTTGGGAATTTACTTCTTTTTGACAACATGGTACTGCAAAAAATACTTTAGTATTCCATCCTAATGCCTTTAATATTGCTATATCAGTTGCGGTATTACAAGCATGTAAACTAATTACCATATCAATTTCATTGTTGTTTTCATAATTAATAACATCCCCATATATAAAACTTAGTTTAGAAAAATCAAGCTTTTTAGAAATCTTATTACAATGTTCTATCACCTCTTTTTTCAAATCAATACCTATGATTTTAACATCAAGTTTAAGGATTTCGTTAAGATAATAGTACGCTGAAAATGTTAAGTAACTTTTTCCACTGCCAAAATCTAAAATAGTAATCTGTTTTTTAGTATTTAATTGAGTTATTGCTTGTTTAATAAATTCCAAGTACTTGTTTATTTGCTTAAATTTATTAAACTTATTCTTAATAATATGTCCTTCTTTACTTTGAATACCTAATTCAATTAAAAAAGGGTATTTCTCTTTTTCACTTAAAAAATATTCTTTTTTATTATTGTGATCGAATGAGATATTCCTAGTATTGACTTTTTTTCTATTTACATTAATTTTAAATTTTTTTGAAATTTTTATATTAATATTTTCATTGATAGTTACAATATTAATATCTTTTGCTAACTTGAATAACTTCATTAGTTCATTTTTCACTGTTTCAGTATCGGAAGTTATAATATTAGTATGTTTGATTATTCTTTTAAAGCGGTATTCAAACTGAATATTAATATTATTCTTTATACTAACAAGTTTGGCAATGACTTTATCTAGTTCTAATTCTTTATTTCTTATATTAGAGAAGGTAATTTTAGAAATATTATTATCAGCTATTAGATTTAATACTTCATAGATTATTTCGTGATTCATATTTTCTCCTTCGGTTAATAATTATATATTTCTTTTATATCTTACAATAGATTTTATTAATCCGCAACTTAATAAGAAAAATTAAAGTTAAATTATTGATGTCTAGAGTTGAGTATTGCATGCATGCATGGTATAATTTAATAGTTAGAAAATAAGAAAAAGGTTTATAGTATGAATATATTAGAAGTAATTAATGATGTAAAAATTAAAACAGTTTATGGGAAACTTCCAAAAAGTGTAAATAATATATCTCAAGATTCTAGAAAAATAGGTAATGGAGATGTATTTGTTGCTATTAAAGGATATACTGTAGATGGTCATAATTATATAGAAAAAGTAATAGAGCAAGGAGCAGCATTAGTAATTGCTAGTCGATATGAAGATTATAATGTTGAAAATTGTGCTGTTATGGTTGTTAGAGAACATGAAATTGAAAAAATAGCAAGTATGATTGCAAAAGCAATTAATCATGGTCCGTCAGTGCATACAGTTGCTGTTACAGGAACTAACGGGAAAACTAGTGTATCTACACTAATTCATAATATGTTGAGAAATCTAGATGAAAGTAGTGCATATATAGGAACAAATGGTTTTGGAAAAAATGATAATGAGCCTGTATATTTCGGAAATACTACCCCTGATGTAGTTACTCTTCATAATAAAATAGGTGAATTGTGTAGAGAAAATATAAAAAATTTAGCTTTTGAAGCATCATCTCATGCTATGGCATTAGGAAGAATTTATAATGTTGATATTGATGTTGCTATTTTTA
>CAUUEM010000190.1:0-2922 GCA_963544045.1 uncultured Gemella sp.
AGCTTATTTAAAAATATTTCTATTGGAACATTTTTAACAGATGAAAGCTATGCTCTAGGAATGAATAAACAAAATTATACGAATGGAAAATTATCATACGAGTGGTTTAATACGGCAAATATAATATCTTATATGACTTGGGGAATTTCTTCAGTTATAGGAGCATTGTTAGGTAGTGTAGTAAAAAATCCTTACGGACTAGGATTAGATTTTGCTCTAGTGGCAATGTTTATAGGTTTACTTTATTTACAAGTTATTTTAGATTTTACTATAAAGAAAAAAGTTCAGGTAATTGTAATTATAATTGTTTTATTTTTAGTGTATTTTGGAATGATTATTTTACCAAGTAATGTTTTAATTATTATTGTTACTTTAATAGGGTGTACAATAGGGGTGGTGTTAAAAAATGTTATCCATTAATTATATTATATTAACTATAATAGGTTGTACAGTTGTAACGTGGTTATCAAGAGTAGTGCCATTTGTTTTATTAAAAAAATTCGAGTTACCAAAAGCAGTCATTGAGTTTTTAAGTTTTGTACCAATTGTAATTATGTCTACATTATGGTTCAATAGTTTATTTATACAAAACATAGGAGAGCTTCCTAAGATTAACTATGAAAATTTGATAGCTTCATTACCTACTGTATTAAGTGCAATTATTTCAAAAAATCTATTGGTTATAGTAATAACTGGAATTCTATCTCTTGCAATAGTGAGATATGTAATGTAAGAAATAATTAACTACATTAAACAAATATTGATTATAAAATATTTTAATTTAGTGTGTCTAATAGTTTAATTTTTAGGCGAATTGTGGTATTATAAAAAGATAATAAATGATAATAGAGGAATCAAAAAAATGGAGAAAGGCTTATTAATAGTTTTATCAGGCCCTTCTGGTGTAGGGAAGGGAACTGTTAGAAAACGAATTTTTGAAAGTAATGATGTTGGCTTTGAGTATTCAATTTCTATGACTTCTAGAGGGATGAGACCTGGTGAAGTAGATGGGGTTGACTATTTTTTCAAAACAAAAGAAGAATTTGAACAACTTATTGAACAAGGTGAATTACTTGAATATGCACAATACGTAGATAATTATTATGGGACTCCTGTAAAGTATGTGCGTGAAACTATGGATAAAGGGAAAGATATCTTTTTAGAAATAGAAGTACAGGGTGCAAGCCAAGTAAAAAGTAAAATCCCTGATGCATTATTTATATTTTTAGCTCCTCCTAGTATTGCAGATTTAAAAACTAGATTAAAAGGACGAGGGACAGAGAGCGATGAAGTAATTGAGTCTCGAATAGCTAAAGCGAAAAAAGAAATAAATATGATGCACTTATATGACTATGTTGTTGAAAATGATGAAGTAGATAAAGCAGTAGATAGAATTAAGGCTATAATAACAAGTGAGCATTTAAAACGCGAACGTATAGAGATGAAATATCGAAGAGCTTTATTAGAATTAGAAGAAATGTAGGAGAGAATAAATGTTATATCCAAAATTAGATGTTTTAAAATCAAAAGTAAATTCAAAATATATGTTAGTTTCATTAGCAAGTAAGAGAGCTCGTGAATTATTCTCTGATCCAGAGACAAAAAAATTAGATAACTATGTATCTCATAAAGAAGTTGGAAAAGCGCTTGAAGAAATAGCTGAAGGAAAAGTATCAGTTTTAGAAAAATAATTATTTAACATAATTTGTTTACAAAAGCTTTATTATAGTGTAAAGTAGTATAAGTATTTTCTTTGAGTGATCGCGGCAATTTTGCTGAGGAAAGTCCATACTCACACTGACTGAGATGTCAGTAGTGTTCAACGCTAAACGAAAAAATAAGTTTAGGCACCTTTTTAAGGTGACGGCAGAAAATATGACCTAAGTAGTTTCTATATGGTCATATATCTTGAAAGTGCCACAGTGACGAAGTTCATATAGAAATGTATGAAGTGGAACGCGGTAAACCCCTTGAGTGAGCAATTCAAATTTTGGTAGAAGCACTTACTTCACAGAAATGAATGTAGAAGTAGGAAATACTTGGTATTTAGACAGATGATCACAACTATTGTTACGAGGGTAGACTAGGCCTGATTGAGTAAGATAGATACAGAATATGGCTTATGATAAGAAAATAACTAGTTCTAGGGGCTCTTCAGAGCCTCTTTTTTAAGGAGGAAGAAATGAAATATAATTTAGTAGCAACAACACCTATGGGTATAGAAGCTATTGTAGCTAAAGAAGTACAAGAGTTAGGATATGAAACAAAAGTAGAAAATGGTAGAGTATATTATTCTGGAGATAAGAGAGCTATAGTTCGCTCTAATTTATGGCTTAGATGTGCAGATAGAGTAAAAATTGTAGTAGCACAATTTCCAGCATATACATTTGAAGAATTATTTGAAAAAACTAAAGAGATAGAATGGGATAAATATCTTCCAGTAGATGCAAAATTCCCAGTAGATGGGCGAAGTCATAAATCAACATTATTTAGTGTGTCTGACTGTCAGTCGATTGTAAAAAAAGCAATTGTTGAAAAAATGAAAAAAAGTTACGGGGTAACTGGTTGGTTAACAGAAACTGGAGCTAGATATAGATTAGAGATAATAATGTTAAATGATATAGCAACAATATTATTAGATACATCAGGTGAAGGATTACATAAAAGAGGATATAGAGCAAAACAAGGGACAGCACCGTTAAAAGAAACACTTGCTGCAGCTATGGTAAAATTAACTAACTGGAAAGGTGAAACACCATTATATGACTTATTCTGTGGTTCAGGTACTCTGCTAATAGAAGCAGCTATGGCAGCACAAAATATGGCACCTGGCATAAATAGAAATTTTGATTTTGAAAAATGGCCATGGATGCCAAAAGCGTTAGTTGATGAAGAAAGAAATAAAGCTGAAGAAGCAATTGA
>CAUUEM010000191.1:0-2918 GCA_963544045.1 uncultured Gemella sp.
ACACCTTTTTGGTAGTTGTATATAAATACATTGTATTTAACACTTGCTCCATTATCTTCAACAGACATAGCTTCCATAATAACTCCTTGAGCTACAAGGTCTTTATCTTTAAATACTGGTGTTACTCTGTAACGAACATGTTTATTTGTCTTTTTCACATAATCGGCAACTTGATTTTCAAAAGGAATCATATTTAGATTCATAAATCTTGTACCAGTCATAAGATTTTTCTCATTATCATTTTCACCTGCTAGTTGGAATGCTATTAAGTGTGAACGGTCATATACATGAGTTCCTTTATTACTTTGCCATCCACTTGGACGAATATGAAAGATTTCAGAACGTTTATCATTAGGCATAAGATCTGTACCTATAATAGCATTTGCTTGACCTACACGTTTTAAACTATCTAAATCACTATATTTTTCATATGATTTAGTAGCTAGGTCATCTTTAGTGAAATAAGGTGTGTTATTATTTAATATTTTATATTGTTTGTTATCAGGTGCGTCACTTTCACTTGGTGCAGACAATGTATTTAGTACGTCTTGTGGAATAGATGAAACATTAGAAAATGTTGTTTTACTTGATGACTTATTATTAGTGTAATAAGTAATTGCAAATGCAGCAATAATAACTAAAATTATAGAAACAATAGTAAATAGCGACATTTGTTGCTTTTTTCTTCTAGCCATACAACCTCCTTTAAATTTCTAGCAGTCAAGAGAGTGACTTATAAATAATCTTTAACAATTTTGTTTAGTTGCTTCAGTAAAGTAATTTAATATATATTTACTTCTGAAAATATTTTATTAAAATTTTTTATTTTTTAAAGTAATTGATGCCCATAGCATCTTTTACTTCATCAAGGGTAGAAGCAGCCACATTTTCTGCTTTTTCACTTCCAGCTTTAAGCATATTATAAACTTCTGCTTTATCTTTAGCAAATTCTTCACGTCGCTCTCTTATTGGACGAAGGAATTCCTGCATAACTTCGTTAAGACGTTTTTTTAGTTTAACATCTCCAAGTCCACCACGAGAATAATGTTCTTTTAGCTCGGCTACTTCATCAGTACGTGGATCAAAAATATCAAGGTATTTAAATACTACATTCCCTTCTACTTGACCTGGATCTTCTACACGAATATGGTTAGGATCAGTGTACATTTTCATTACTTTATCTTTGATATCTTTTTCGCTATCTCCTAAGTAAATACCATTATTAAGACTCTTACTCATTTTTCCTTTTCCATCTATACCAACTAGACGAGCATGATCTTTAGGAGGAAGAATGATTTCTGGTAAGACAAGAACATCTTTATTATAAATTCTATTAAAGTCACGTACTATTTCACGTGTTTGTTCAAGCATTGGTTTTTGGTCTTCACCAACAGGTACGTGTGTGGCTTTAAAAGCTGTAATATCTGCTGCTTGACTGACAGGATAAGTGAAAAATCCTGCAGGGATACTTTCTCCAAATTTTTTATCATTGATTTCTTGTTTTACCGTAGGATTACGGTGTAGTCTAGAAACTGTTACTAAGTTTAGATAATACATATTTAATTCAGCTAATTGTGGTATTTGTGATTGAATAAATATTGTAGTTCTTGATGGATCAAGCCCAACAGCAAGATAATCAAGTGCTACTTCTGTAATATTTTCTATAACTTTACCAGGGTTATCAGCGTTATCAGTAAGTGCTTGTTGGTCGGCTATCATAACGAATATTTCTGTGTTTTCTTCATTTTGTAGAGCTACACGATTTTTCAAAGAACCAACATAGTGTCCTAAATGTAGTTTTCCTGTAGGTCTATCTCCAGTTAAAATAATTTTTGACATAAGTGAGTAAACTCCTTCAATGTAGAATTTTGTTTTTCTCTTAATTATACCATATATTTAGAAAAGTTTGTTTGAATAGGTTTAAAAATTTTATTTTCTATGTTTTTTTGTTTAGAAAAATTGAATTTTGTATTATAATATATATATTAAGAAATAAGTTTATTAATTAAGGAGATTAATATGATATATATTGAATCAAAAAGTAATGACCCACGCTATAATACTGCATTGGAGTTATATGCTTTTAATGAATTAGCAAAAAAAGATGATGTTTTTATGTTATGGATTAACGAACCATGTATCGTTGTTGGTAAAAACCAAAATACAAGGGAAGAAGTTAACCAAAAATTCTGTGATGATAACGGAATAAAAATTGTTCGCCGTGTAAGTGGTGGTGGAGCTGTTTATCACGATTTAAATAACTTAAATTATACTATCATTTCAAATGGTAGAAGCGGAGAAGAATTTGACTTTAAATCATTCTCGCAACCAGTAATTGATGCATTAGCCTCTCTAGGTGTTAAAGCAGAATTCACAGGTCGTAATGACTTAGAAATTGATGGAAGAAAATTCTGTGGTAATGCGCAATACGTTCGTTCTGGAAGAATTATGCATCATGGTTGTTTAATGTTTGATGTTGATACATCAGTTCTTGCAGATGCGTTAAAAGTATCTAAAGATAAAATTGAATCAAAAGGTATTAAATCAGTTCGTTCACGTGTAACTAATATTAAAGAACACTTACCAAACCAAGATATGACAGTTCTTGACTTCGTAGCAGCACTTAAAAAATATATGAGTGAAAAATACGAAATGACTGATTTTATTGCTACAAAAGAAGATGAAGAAGCTATTTTAGCAATCCAAGATGAAAGAAATAATTCTTGGGATTGGGTATATGGTAAAAATCCTGACTTTAATATTAAACGTAATAGAAGACTTAAAACTGGGAAAATTGAAGCTAATATCATGGTAGAACATGGTGTAATTACTAGCATTAAATTCTATGGGGACTTCTTTGGAGTTATGGATGTAGAAGATATAGCTAAGAAATTAGTTGGAGTAAAATATCAAAAAGA
>CAUUEM010000192.1:0-2883 GCA_963544045.1 uncultured Gemella sp.
ATAATTATATGCTTTATCTTGCTCACTCTGGAATAATTCCGGAGGATGTAATTAATAGTGAAGAGAGTAAACAGGCGAGTACTTTATACCAAGAGGTATTAGGTAATGAAACAGCAATAAATTTAAAGAGTCTTTTAAAACCTTTACAAGAGTTTTATACATTAATAAAAGCAATTTATACTTTAGTTAATGCTAAAGAGTTTGATGATGTAGAAGGTTGGGTTGAACTAGCTCAAGCTCATGACTTACCAATGTTTTACGATGTTTTAAAATAAAAAATAGTATCTACTATTCTGTAGATACTATTTTTTCTATTCACCATCGTCAGTTACAGTAGTAGGTTTTAGAACCTCAGGTTTTTTTGGTGGAGTACTTGGAATGGTTGGAGTATTCTCTTTTTTCTTATCTGTTTCTTCTTTTTCTTTTTCATTGTCTTTATCTTTATCGTCATCTTTTTTCTTAGTTACCACTTTTTTAGGATCTCCAAACATAATACTCTTATCAACATTGAACCCAAATTTCGCTAGAGTTTTGTCACGTGTTAGTTCCTTAAATCCTGTAGGGATTAAATCAACTACGCTTCCGATACCATTGTTATAAGGATTTATAGCTGAACTAATTACTGAATTAGGTTTTTCAAAGGCTGTATCAGGGGATACTAGTTTGCTATCATATGTGTAAATAGCATTCATAAGGTGAAGCCATGTTTTATGACCGTAGGTATAGTTTGGAACAGTGGCGGGTTTGTCATAACCAGTCCAAGTACCTAGGGTAATATTTTTTGTACCACCCACAACCCATAAATCTTTATAGTATTCAGATATTCCAGTTTTTACAAATAGATTTTTACTACTGAATCTTAAACCACTAGCAATATCTGGGGCTGTACCATAACTTGCATTAATAACATCATTAAGCATATTTAGTGTTAAGTAGCTAGTTGCTTCTTGATAAACTCGTGTAGGATTAACTTCAGCTTTGTAGATAATTTTATCATTATGGTCACGAATTTCATCCACTATATATGGTTTTTTATATTCTCCCATATTAGCAAAAGTAGAGAAGGCTGCTGTATTTTCTGTAACAGAAACTCCGTAACTCATACCACCGATTGCGGTAGCTAGGTTACTTTGATCACCTTCTGTGATCCCTTTAAAATTCATTTTTTCTAAGTATTCTTTAACAGGATTTTCATTTACAAAGGCAGAATAAAGTCTTATAGTAGCGAGATTAAGTGATCTTGCTAAAGCTTGCCTAGCAGGAAGATAATTATACTCTGTTTGCGAGAAGTTTTCAGGCTTCCAACCATTATGATTGAATCGTCTATCTAATACTGTAGAATTTGGTGTAATATAGCCTTTATCAATAGCTGGAGCATAAACAAGAAGAGGCTTAATAGTAGAACCAGGGGAACGATGAGTACGTGTAGCGTGATTGAGTTGTTGCTTATTATAATCCATTCCACCAACGAATGCAAGAACTTTTCCTGTGCTGTTTTCAATAACTGTGGCTCCAATATCAAGAGGATATGTCGTACCATTTTGAATTGAAGTAGGATAAGACTCAAACTCTTTTTTAGCTTCTTGAAGTTTATCATATAAATTTTTGTTTAGTGTTGTTTTTACCTTATATCCACCAGTTATAAATTTAGTCTTACTTTTTTCTATAAGATCATTTTTATACGAATTATCATCTTTAAATTGTTGCTCTTTATTATTTTTTTTAGCTGTTTGTTCAGCTAAAATTTCAGCAACCGATGTGGTTACTTCATCACGTATATAAGGATAATCAGTATATTCTGATATTTTTTGCTTTACGAATGCCCCTTTTATATCGAAATTCAAGGCTTCTTTGTATTGATCTCTAGTAATAAAGCTATTAGACCTCATTCTTTCAAGAACATATTTTTGACGCTCTAACCCAATTTTTAGCTCATCATCACTTCTTATATTTCCTGCACTATCGAATGGCGTATATTTATATGGTGATTGGACAAAGCCTGCTAAATAAGCGGCTTGAGCAATGTTTAAATCTTTAGAAGACACACCAAATATACCTTGAGCAGCGGTTTCTATACCACTAATATTTTGCCCTAAGCTATTTTTTCCGAAAGGAGCGACATTTAGGTAAGTTTCTAAAATTTCTTGTTTGGAAAAGTTATTATCGACTCTAAGTGCCAGTAGTATTTCTTTCGCCTTTCTTTCGTAAGATCTAGAATTATCTAGTAATTGATTTTTAACCAACTGTTGAGTTATAGTACTACCACCAGTTGTACTAGATTTAGTTAATTCACTAAAACTAGCTCGAATAATGGCTAGCGGTTCAATACCACTATTAGAATAAAAATTTGCATCTTCACTTGCAATTATAGCATTTTTAACATTCTCTCCTATTTCATCATAACTAACCACTTTTCTAATAAGTTCAGAGTTTATAGTTCCTAATTTTTCCCCACTACCAAAGTAAACGTCGCTACTTTTTGAAATATTATTGATTTGCTCTAGCATTTCTTCTTGACTTATCAATGGCTGATCTTTCACAAGACCACCAACAAAACCTAAGCCTACACCAGTTCCAAGACTTAAACACATAGCTGTAGGAAGTAGTAGTTTTTTTAAAATAGAAGTACTAATCTTCTTTTTTTTCATTAAAATCTCCTCAATTACTTCTTAATAATACTCTTATTATATCATATTTCTTGAAAAATACTATAAAATATAAGGTATTAAATATCATAGAAGATTTATAATTAAAAATAAGTAAAAAATATAATGAAAGAAATATAAGAAATATGATATAATTAAAGTAAGTGTATAAAAATTTAGTTTGGAGGAGTATTGATGAGTAAATTATTAGACGATTTAAAATTTAGAGACTTAGTTT
>CAUUEM010000193.1:0-2878 GCA_963544045.1 uncultured Gemella sp.
ACTCACAACATCAGTTTGGAAGACTGAGGTTTTACCACTAAACTACACCCGCATTATTAATTTTATATTTTCGACTTTCGTGTCGAACACTTATATAGTATATCAGGTCTTTTTTTAATTGTCAATACTTTTTTTTAAAACTTTTTTAAAAAATATTCGTTTTTTGAAATCTACTGTAAATCTTCTTTCTGAAGACTTTTTCTATTCTATCATCTCATTTATTCTTTGTCAAGATTTTTTTTATATTTTTTTTAGTTTCTTTCTTAACTTTTTTTTTATTATTTTTTTGTATAGTTCGTTTTTTATTTCACTATATTATATTTTCTTTTTTTATATATTTTTTATCATTTTTTATTAAAAAAATTAAAAGTAGATAATTCTCCTTGAATTTTCATACTTTTAATTTTTTCTTCTATAAAATTATATCTTATTTTGTAGTTTGTCTATGTATTATTCTATATGGTAAATACATTTCTTTTTTGTTTTCATCTAATTCATCTTCATTGATTTCTTCACCTTTGCGTTTTGCTTTCTCTATATCAATGATTTTTGTAAGAACACGCATAGATACCGCACCTATATCAAAGATAGGTTGGAAAATAGATGAAATTTTCGGTCTTGTCATGTCTAATAGTTTAGTATTTTCTAAAGATATTAGTTCAAAATCATGTGGTACTTTTAGTCCTGTATCTAATGCTTGATGTAGTACTGCTAATGCTACTTCATCATACATAGCTATTACTACATCAACTTTTGCATCTATATTACTTAGAGTTTTATAAATTCTATTACTTTCTTTATAAGTTTGATATCCATCTATAATAAAGCTAGGATTAAATTCAATTTTTTTCGTAGCTAATGCTTCTTTATATCCTTTTATGATTCTTTGTGTTTTTTGACTTTCATATTTATCTATAATTAAAGAGATATTTTTAGCTCCTTTTTCTAAAAACTCTTTTGTTACATCAAATGATGCTTTTTCATAATCTATATTAACTGAATAGAACTCTGAGTCAATCCCTAAGTTACCAGCTAGTACCACTGGGATTTGGATATCTTGTAAATATTTTTTAGAACTATCTGATAGTGAACGTCCTAAGTATATAATTCCATCTACTTGTTTACTAACAAATGAAGCGAAAATATTTTTTTCAATTTCTTTATCATCGCATGAATTTGCTAAAATAATATTATATTTATACATATTAGCAACAGATTCAATACCACTTACTATTTCAGCTGAAGAAAGGTCAGCTATATCTGGTAAAACAATCCCTATTGTTGTCGTTTTCTTACTTGCAAGACCTCTTGCAACAGCGTTAGGTGTATATTTTAATTTTTTAATAACTTCTTGCACGCGTAATCTTGTGTCTTCTTTTACATTGGGGTTGTTATTTACAACACGCGAAACTGTGGCCATCGATACCTTAGCTTCTTTTGCAACATCATATATTGTAATTGTCATTTTTTCTCTCCTTTACATTTTAACTGCTACTTTTTAGTTTTTTTCAAGAATTAAAACCTTTTCATTCATTCATATTTTAACAAATTTAGTACAAAAAGTCTAGTATTGTATATAAGATTTTTCATTTTCTTTTTATTTTCATGTTTTAATTTGTATAAAAAATTAATATCTATTATTTTAATTAATACTAAAATAAAAAAGGAGAATTAGATTACTCCTTTTATTATTAAGAGTAACCTAACTCCCCAAATTTTATTTTATTAGTTTTCTAAAGAAGCATAAGCTTTTTCTAAAGTTTCTTTTAGAACTTTAGCTGAATGTTGCATTTTAGCTGTTTCTTCTTCAGTTAAGTCTAATTCTACTACTTCACGAACACCTTCGCGTCCAACGATAGCTGGAGTTCCGATGTATAATCCGTCGATTCCGTAGTGTCCATCACAGTATCCACTTACTGCAAGCTCAACGTTTTCGTCACGTAAGATAGCTTTTACGATTGTGAATAATGCAATACCGATTGCGTAGTAAGTAGCACGTTTACGGTTGATAACTTCGTATGCAGCACGCATAACTTTTTCTTCAACATCTGCAAAATCTTCTTTAGTGTAGTTAGATGATTCTAAGAATTTATCAAATTTTTTACCGTATACGAAAACATTACTCCAAGCTGCAAGTTGAGTATCTCCGTGTTCTCCGATGATGTATCCACGAACACTGCTTGGTGCTAAGTTTAATCTTTCTCCTAACATGTAACGGAATCTTGAAGTATCAAGAGTTGTCCCTGATCCAACGATTCTGTGTCTTGGGAATCCAGTGAATTTTTGTAAAGCATTAGTTAATACGTCTACTGGGTTAGATGCGATAACGATAACTCCATCGAATCCAGATGCAACGATTTGTTCTGACATTTCTTTAACAACTTTAATGTTTTTGTCAACTAGGTCTAAACGAGTTTCACCTGGTTTTTGTGGAAGTCCACCAGCAATTACGATAACGTCTGCATCAGCACATTGCTCATAACCACCAGAAGTTACTTTAATAGGTGGTACTAAAGCTCCCCCGTGATTTAAGTCCATTGCTTCCCCTTCAGCTTTTTCTGCGAAGAAGTCGATTAATCCTAACTCTTCACAAACTCCACTTGAATATAGTTGATAAGCAAAGCTCATCCCTACCATTCCTGCTCCTATTAAAACAACTTTTCTATTTTTCGCTTTCATAAGAAAACCTCCGTTAATTTGTATAATTTTAGATATTTTAATTTTTTACTGTTTTCTAAATAAAAAATAGTTAAATAACTATTTTTATTCATAACACTCTGAATTATAGCATAGGTTTTGTAAAAAAGAAAGTGTTTTTATGAGATTAATTTTCATATTAAATTAATTATTTTCTTTTAATTTATATATATTTTGAAAG
>CAUUEM010000194.1:0-2866 GCA_963544045.1 uncultured Gemella sp.
AGTTATTAGTATAGAAGGTCAAAAATTAGATATAAGTGCATATATAACTGAAGTAGAAGAAAGTGATAATCTTTCAAAAGATAAGACTAATAATTTAAAAGATAAAAATTTAAAGCTATGTGCAGATATACTACTAGATTATATTGAGAAAACACAAAACAAAGATATCTCAAGCTTAAAAGATTTTGAGGTTTACTTTAAAGATAAATTTGTGTATATGACTAACTATTCTATTCGTAACCTTGAAGTAACACAAAATATGGCTAATGGTAGCAAGAAGGGTTCTTTACTAAGCATAGTTGATAAAACTTCTACAGCAGCGGGTTCTAGAAAATTAAAAAATTGGTTAGAAAATCCACTACTTGATATTAATGAAATAAAAAAACGTCAAGAAATAGTAGGAGATTTTGTTAAACACTATTTTGAAAAATCAGATGTTAAAACTAGTTTAAAAGAAGTGTATGACCTTGAAAGAATTTCAACTAAGGTATCATATAATATTGTAAGTCCTAAAGAACTTCTTAATTTAAAGAAAACATTAAAACAAATACCACAAATTAAGAATATTCTAAAAGGCTTTGATTCAAAAAAACTAGTAGATATCGCTAATAATATTGATGAATTAGAAGATCTTCATAATTTCCTTGAAAAAACTATTCATGAAGAAGCTGGTCAAACAGTAAAAGATGGAAATGTTATAAAATTAGGGTTCAACGAGGAATTAGATAGTTATAAGAATGCTAGTAAAAATGGGAATAAGGTACTATTAGAAATAGAAGAACGTGAGAAAAATAGAACTGGTATTAAAAACTTAAAAGTAGGATACAATAAGATTTTCGGTTACTTCATCGAGATTTCTAAAGTTGGACTTAAGAGTGTAGACCCAACGGAACTGGGGTATCATCGTAAACAAACACTTTCTAATTGTGAGAGATTTATATCTGAAGAATTAAAACAGGTTGAAGAACATATAGTTAACTCAAAAACAAAAATAGAAGAATTAGAATTACAACTTTTCCAAGAGGTTAAAATTAAAATTCATGAATATATATCACGTCTTCAAAGAGTGGCAAATACTTTAAGTGATATTGATGTTTTTGTTTCATTATCTGATGTGGCAGAAGAATATGGTTATGTTAAACCTGAATTTAATGATAATAATGTAATAGATATTGTGGATGGTAGACACCCAATAGTAGAACGTAATGTAAGTGCAGATAGCTATATTAGTAATAACTGTAAGGTGGAAAAAGATGAGAATATTCTTTTAATAACAGGACCAAATATGTCAGGGAAATCTACATATATGAGACAATTGGCACTAATTGTTATTTTAGCTCAAATAGGTTCATTTGTTCCTGCATCGTCAGCGAGTCTACCAATCTTTGATAAGATTTTCACACGTATCGGTGCTAGTGATGATTTAGCTGGAGGGAAGTCGACATTTATGGTTGAGATGATTGAAGCAAAAAATGCTTTAGTAGAATCAACAGCTAACTCATTATTAATATTCGATGAAATAGGTCGAGGAACATCTACATATGATGGTATCGCCTTAGCTCAATCAATTTTAGAATATATAAACAATACTATTAAATGTAAAACACTATTCTCTACTCACTATCATGAACTTACAAAACTTGAAAATATTACCGAGGGAATAAAAAATATCCACGTATCTGCTAAAAAAGATCATGGTAAATTGATATTCCTATATAAGATAAATGAAGGTCCAATAGAGAAAAGTTACGGTATTCATGTAGCACAGTTAGCTCACTTACCAAATGATGTAATAAAAGGAGCTAATAAAATTCTTAAAGAATTAGAAAAAGGTAATAAAGGTAGTGAAGATTTAGTAAATAGTGAACGTTATAATAATGTTCTTACTGATACAAAAGAACTAGAAGAGAGAATACGAAGAGAAGTACAAGTAGAATTAGAAGAGAAACTTAAAAAACAAAAGAAAAAAGAAGTTAAAGAAGAAAAAGCAAAACATTATGCAAAACAACAATTAGACTTTGATGGTAATAATGAGAAGTTTGACTATATCAAAGAACAAATAGGTAGTATTAACTTCTTAGAAACAACACCTATGCAGGCGTTTAATCTTCTTTATGAGATACAACAAAAACTAAACGAGGATGTGAAATAAATTAAATGGGAAAAATAAATATATTATCTGCAGAATTATCTAATAAAATTGCAGCTGGAGAAGTAGTAGAGAGACCTTCATCTGTTGTAAAAGAGTTAGTAGAGAATTCAATCGATGCGGGTAGTACAAATATCAAGATAATAATTCAAGAATTTGGAATTAAACAAATTAGAATAATAGATAATGGTAGTGGTATTTTAAATGATGATTTAGAAAAAGCATTCCTTAGACACGCTACTAGTAAAATAAGTGCTGATTATGATTTATTCCATATAGAAACACTAGGGTTTAGAGGAGAGGCCTTAGCAAGTATTTCATCAGTGAGTAAAGTTACAATTAAAAGTTGTTCAGGAGAAGCTCAGGGGAAAATGTTGATTTTAGAGGGGGGTAAAGTAATAAGTTCGGAATTTTATGCTCCTATTAAAGGGACAGATCTTAGTGTTGAGAACTTATTCTATAATACTCCTGCAAGATTAAAATATCTACGTAATCCACATACAGAACAAGCAAATATAACGAATGTGATTCATAAGTTTGCTTTGTCTTATCCAAATATTTCATTCGAACTTCATATTGATGGTAAAATAACCTTTAAAACCTATGGAGATGGAGATGTTCACAAAATACTATCAAAAATCTACAATATGGCTGTAGCTAAGAATATGATAGATTTTAGTGGTAGTAATGATGACTATAAAGTTTATGGTTTTATTT
>CAUUEM010000195.1:0-2863 GCA_963544045.1 uncultured Gemella sp.
GAAAATATAAAAGAAGCTGTAGAAAGAATATCACAGTTTATAAATAAATAGAAAGGTTATTTTATGAGAGGAAAATTCATAACTGTAGAAGGTTCTGATGGTTCGGGGAAAACAACTTTTATTAACTTCTTAACACAATATTTAAAGGATAAAGGATATAAAGTTATAACTACTCGTGAACCGGGAGGAACAGAATTTAGTGAAAAAGTAAGAGAGTTACTTTTTGATAAAACTTATGAAATAGATGCTAAAACTGAGAGTTTATTATTTTGTGTAAGTCGAAGAGATCATATAATAAAAAAAATTATTCCTTATGTTGAAGATGGTTATATTGTAATTTGTGATAGGTTTGTTGATAGTTCAATTGCATATCAATCTTATGGAAGAGGACTGAGTAAACAAGATATTATTGATATTAATAAATACGCAACAGAAGGGCTTGAACCAGATTTAACATTATATTTTAAAGTTGATGTAGAAGTGGGTCTAAGTCGAACAAAAGGTAGAGATGAAAATAACAGAATGGACCAAGAAGATTTAAGTTTCTATATGAGCGTGAAACATGGTTATGACGAACTTTCTGAAGAATATAGTAATCGAATAAAAGTAGTTGATGCTAATCAAACATATGAAAATGTAGAAAAAGATGCACTTGAAATAGTGAAAGGATTTTTAAAAAATGAACTTTAGTAAAGATAATATTGCGATAAAATCTTTAACAAATGCATTAAAAACAAATAAACTATCCCATGCTTACCTAATGGTAGGCGAGGATAGTTTATATTGTGATGAATTCATCTTGCAATTTGTTAAATCTATTTTTTGTTTAGAAAATAATGATAAAGAATTCTACAACTGTGGAGAATGTAAAACTTGTCAAAGTATAGAGCATAATAACTACGTTGATTTTTATATTATAGAAAGTGATACTTCTATAAAAAAAGAAGAAATTCAAAACTTAAAATCAGAACTTAGCGTTAAATCCTTCTATGGTAAAAAAATTTATTGGATAAAAGATATTGAAAAAATGACAGAACAAGCTTCAAATAGCTTGCTTAAATTTTTAGAAGAACCAGAAGATGATATTATAGCTATTCTAAGTTGTAAAAATATTAGTGCTGTAATACCAACAATAATATCACGTTGTCAACAAGTTAAATTAACAGGTAGTAGTGAAGAAATTACCGAGGAAATTGATGAGAATTTATTAGAATATCATAATGAATTTTTAAAAAGATTTTCTAGAAAACCGCATCTTACCAATATATATTTATTAGAAAAACTAAAGACTAAAGAAGATATATTATCATACTTTACATTACTAAATAAAAAAATTACTATAAGTTACTTATCTAAAGATAAAGTCAAAGATGTAAAAAATATTAGTTTGGTACAAGAAAAAGTATTACTTGCGATAAATGATATTAAGAATAATGTTTCTGCAGTTCTTGTGTTGGAAAAATTCCTCTTTTCTGTTGTATTAGATAATAATAGTTTAGAATTTTTAAAAGAGGGTTAATATCAATGAAGATTTAAGAATAGATACAGTATCAAAAAATTATAAAATACTTCAAAAAAAAGATCACTACAGTATGTCGACAGACTCATTTTTATTGCCATATTTTGCAAATGTACCACTTAGTCCTAAAAAAAACATTATAGAATTATGTAGCGGAAATGGTGGGATTTCTATTATCTTGCGTGAAAGAAGTAGAGCACAAATTAGTATGCTAGAAATACAAGAAGACTTAGTTGAATTAACTAAAAAAAGCTTAGAATTAAATGGCATTACTGATAATATTGAAGTAAAGTCTGGAGATATAAAAGAAGTGAAAAACTATTATAAACCTTCATCATATGATTATGTAATATGTAATCCACCATATTTTCCAGTAGAAAATATGCCAAATCAGCGCGAAAAAAATAATCATAATATTTCACGTCATGAAATATTATGTAATCTTAGTGATATTATTAAATCTATTAAGTACTTATTAAAGCAAAATGGAAAATTTTCTATAGTTCACCGAACTTATCGTATATCTGATATAATATCAGAATGCGAAAAAAATGGACTTGCAATTAAAAGGATTCGATTTGTTTACAGTAATAAGACTAGTGAGAATAGTAAGATTGTTTTAGTAGAAGGAAGTATTTCAAAAGTAAGTGATATTAAAGTAGAACAGCCATTTTATATTTATAATGAAGATGGTAGTTATACTAAAGAGATGGAAAGGGTATATGGGATTGACTAATAGTTATTATATGTATGTTGTAAAATGTATCGATAATACACTTTATACAGGTTATACAACAGACTTGGTAAGAAGAATTAAAGTGCACAATAATAAAAAGGGTGCTAAGTATACTCGAGTACGAGTACCTGTATCGCTAGTTTATTATGAAGAATTTATGTCAAAAAGTGAAGCGACAAAAGCAGAGAATGCATTTAAAAAGTTCACTCGTCAACAAAAAGAGCAATATATAAAAGAAAAATTAAAGGATGATAAAAAAGATAAAATTAAAGAATTAAATAAAAAAATAAAGGAGAAAAAGTAATGTTATATTTAGTAGCTACTCCTATAGGAAACTTAGAGGATATTACATTAAGAGCATTAAAAGTATTAAAAAATGCTGATATAATAGCTTGTGAAGATACTAGAAATACACAAAAATTATTGAATCATTATGAAATAACTGGGAAAAAATTAATAAGTTATCATGAACATAATGAGGATAAAATGAGTGATAAAATTATTGAATATCTAAATGATAATCTAGAAGTAGCACTTGTTACTGATGCAGGAATGCCATGTATTTCAGATCCAGGATACACACTAGTAAGAAAGATAAAAGAACAAGG
>CAUUEM010000196.1:0-2850 GCA_963544045.1 uncultured Gemella sp.
TTTCCATCAATTCTAGGAAAATTAGCTGTATCTGTTACTATTACTAAAGCATCTTTATAATCTTCTTCGCTAACTTCTGTATTTATAAATAAGAAGTTAAGAGAAGGTGAATCTTTTCCTACTGTTATTATTTCTTTTTCAGGAAAGTTTTCTCTAATTAGTTGATACATACCACCCTGAGATCCATATGCATCAGGATCTGGTCTTTCATGTCTATGAATAATAATTTTATCATTTTCTTTTATTTTAAGAAAAATTTCTTCGTATAAGTTCTCATAATTTGTAGTCATTTAATTTCTTCTTTCTATTAGTTTCTTTGGAATACTTGACATGTAACCATAGCTTTTGCTACTAATTCTGTTTTATCAAAAACTTCAACATCAAATTTTGCTGTTTTTCTACCGATATCTAAAATTGTAACTTTTGTAGTTACTGTTCTATCTAAAGGTACTGATTTTAAGAAGTATAATGTACTATTTTGCATTAACACTTCACTTCTATTGTAATTGTAACTTGTTATATGAATAGATTCATCAATAATACTTAATAAAGCAGAACTAGAAAAAGTACCAAATTGATCTAACATCTGAGGAATTACTTTTACCTGTAGTCCATCAGCACGAGGTACAATACCTTTTCTCATTATTTCATCAAACGTATCATTATTATGTCCTTCTTGATATCTATTATTTGTTAACAATGAATTAATTACTATTTTTCTAGTAACAACTCCTAGTAATGTATTTTTATTATCTATTACAGGCATTAGCTCATACCCTTCAGATAACATAGTATTGGCTACAGAAGATATTGGAGTATCTAGAGTAGTTGTAGCAACTTTTCTTTCCATAACCTCTTTTATTAATGTATCTTTTTCTTGTAAAAATACATCACGTGCTGTAACTATACCGACTAATTTTCCATATTCATTTACAACTGGATATCTGGTATGACCAACTTCTAACTGCAAATCATACCAATCTTTAACGGTACTGTTTAGATTTATTGTATATAGTCTTTCTGCTTTAATATAGATACTATCTACTGCAATAATATCTCTCTTAATAATTTGGTCATTTGTAACACGGTTTATTAAGTGTGTTACTGAAAAAGTATCATGTGGTGTTACAATAAGTGGTAAATTCTTTTTATCAGCTATTGCTTTAATACTATCACTTGGCATATATCCACCAGTAACTAAAATAGCACATCCTTTTTCTAATGACATTTCTATTATTTTTGGACGATTTCCAATTATCAATAATGTACCCTGTCTAATGTGCTGACCCACTTGTTCATAATCCATGGCTCCAATTGCAAAGTCTTGAACAATTTCATGAACTCCACCACGACCTGCAACTAACTGACCACTAACTATATTTACTATTTCAGAATAAGATAGTTTTTCTACATTATCTCGCTCTTTCTTCTGAATTCTTACAGTTCCAACACGTTCAATTGAAGACACAAAACCACGGTTTTCCGATTCCTTAATAGCTCTATACGCTGTTCCTTCACTCACTTTTAATTCTTTGGCTACTTGTCGTACTGAAATTTTACTACCAATAGGTAAGCTTTTAATATATTCTAATATTTTTTGATGTTTTGATTTCACTGCTTTGCCTCCTCATTTATTATTATAATACAATTATTTTTTCTAGTACACATTCTCTTTATAGTAATTATATACTTTTCATCTTTTTATTTCAAGTTAAAAAAGAGTGAAATTATAGTTATTTCACTCTTAATTCACTCTTTTCCTTTTTATATTTTCTTGTATATATAAATTAAAAATAATTTTTTCTTTTACTACTACAGATTAATAAATTATTTTTTTGTATAACAATTATTCATTTCCTTTAGCAAAATATATTGTTATTTTCTTCCTGCAGGTAATTTTTTAGCATATCCTACTTTATTCTCTTGTTTCATTCTAGCAATTACTAATGCATCATCCGGAACATTTTCAGTTACAGTAGTGCCTGCAGCAACAACAACTCCATCACCGATCTCAAGTGGTGCTATCAAGTTAGAATTACATCCAACAAAAGTATCGCTACCTACTTTTGTTTTAAATTTATTTTTTCCGTCATAGTTAACTGTAATTGTACCACAACCAATGTTTGTATTATTACCTACAGTAGCATCACCTAAATAACTTAAATGAGCTGTCTTAGAACCATTTCCATATGTTGTATTTTTCAGTTCAACAAAGTTACCAATTCTTACATTTTCACCAAGCTCACAGTTATTTCTAATATGTGCATATGGTCCTACTGTTGAATGGTCTCCAATTTTAGAATCACTAATTGTTGAAGATAATACTTTTACTCCATTTCCTATTACTACATTCTCTATGAATGAATTTGGTTTAATTTGACAATCTTCTCCAATTACTGTGTTTGATTTAATAGTAACATTTGGATAAATTGTTGTATCACGTCCAATAATAGCATTTGGAGCAATATATGTATTATCTGGATCAACTAATGTTACTCCAGCTAGCATGTGTTTTGTATTAATTCTATTTCTCATTACATTTTCTGCATATGCCAGAGCTACTCTATCATTAACTCCAAAAGTTTCATCAAAATCATCACACAAATATGTTTCAATTATTTCTTTTTGCTCACGAACTAATGCCAATACATCTGGTAAATAATATTCACCTTGTTTATTATCATTTTTTACTTTTTCTAACATTTCAAATAAAAGCTTATTATCAAAACAATATATACCTGAATTAATTTCTTTTATTTGTTTTTCTTTATCAGTAGCATCTTTTTCTTCTACAATTTTAACAAGTTTTCCATTAACATCACGAATGATTCTTCCATACGCAAAAGGATC
>CAUUEM010000197.1:0-2844 GCA_963544045.1 uncultured Gemella sp.
CATGCTATGGCATTAGGAAGAATTTATAATGTTGATATTGATGTTGCTATTTTTACTAATCTTACGCATGAACACTTAGATTTTCATGGAGATATGCAAACTTATGCGTATGACAAAAGTCTATTATTCTCTACATTAGGAAATAACTTTTCTGAAGCTAAATATGGAATTCTAAACAAAGATGATGATTATTATGGTATAATGTCAAAATGTCTTTATCATCAAGAAATTAATTATTCTGTTAAGGATGAAACAGCAGACTTTTATGCCTATAATATTAAGCAATTTAAAGAAAACGGTATTTATAAAACTCAGTTTACACTAAACTCACCTGAAGGAACTTTTGAATGTACTACTAATTATATAGGAGACTTTATGGTTAGTAATGTTCTAGCTGCAATGATAGCAGTTTGGGTTAAAGGGTATAGTGTAGAAAATTTAGTAAGTATATTACCGAGTTTAGGTGCTTTATATGGTCGTATGGAAATCTTAGGTGATGATTTACCTATTGATATTATTAGTGATTTTGCACATACACCTGATGGATATAAAAAATTACTAGAAGCAACACGAGAAATTAGAAAAGGAAAACGTACATTATTGTTAACTGGAATGGGAGGTGGACGAGATATTTCTAAAGGGCCATTAATTGGTGAAATTATCTCAGAAGCTGACTATGTTATAATTACTACTGATAGTCCACGTGACGAAGATGTAGAGGTTCTTATGGGAGCTATTGAAAAAGGTATGACTCATAAAAACTATGAAAAAGTATGGTTTAGAACAGATGCTGTTAAACGTGTAATAGAATTAGCTGAGCCAGGAGATGTCGTTATTTTAGCTTCTAAGGGCCGTGAAGATTATGAAATTCTAAAAGGTGGAAAAAAAGTTTGGCATTCAGATCCAATTATAGCAGTAGATGAAGCTAAGAAGAAATTTAGTATTGAATAAAAATTGAAAGGATAATAACGTGTTAGAAAAAATAAAAGAACAAGTAGAAAAAAGAAGAACCTTTGCTATTATTTCTCACCCTGATGCAGGTAAAACAACATTAACAGAGAAATTACTATTATTTGGTGGTGCAATCCGTGAAGCAGGTACAGTAAAAGGTAAAAAAACAGGTAAATTTGCGAAGAGTGACTGGATGGACATAGAAAAACAAAGAGGGATTTCTGTTACATCTTCAGTAATGCAATTTGATTATGATAATAAAATTATTAATATATTAGATACACCTGGACACGAAGATTTCTCAGAAGACACTTATCGTACTCTTATGGCGGTGGATAGTGCAGTGATGGTAATAGATGGTGCAAAAGGGATAGAGGCACAAACACTAAAACTTTTTAAAGTTTGTCGTATGAGAGGTATTCCAATTTTTACTTTCATTAATAAACTTGACCGTGAAATTAAAGATCCATTAGAGTTACTTGAGGAAATCGAAGAAAAGTTAGAAATAGAAACATATCCAATGAACCTACCGGTAGGTATGGGGCAAAATTTCTTTGGAATTATGGATAGAAAAAATCATTATATCGAACCTTTTAAAGAAGATAGTGATTTTATTGAATTAGATGAAGAGTATAACATAGTTGATGATAATCCATTAGCAAATGATGCGATGTATCAAAAATGCGTTGAGGATATGATATTAATTACAGAAGCTGGTGTTGATTATGACTATGAAAAACAACTTAAAGGTGAACAAACTCCAGTATTCTTTGGTTCTGCATTGTCTTCATTTGGAGTAGAAAGCTTCTTAAATTATTATGTTGATAATGCCCCAACTCCTAAAGGTCGACGTGGCGTACATGAAGAAGATATTAATCCAACTGATGCTGATTTTTCAGGATTTATCTTTAAGATTCAAGCTAATATGGATCCTAAACATCGTGATAGAATTGCATTTTTACGAGTTTGTTCAGGAGAATTCAATAGAGGAATGGATGTATATTTAGCAAGAACAGGGAAAAAATTAAAGATTTCTCGTTCTACTAACTTTATGGCTGATGATAAAGAAACTGTTGATGTTGCTTATGCAGGTGATATTATTGGACTATACGATAGTGGAAATTATCAAATAGGAGACACTCTTTATCAAAATAAAAAAGTTGAATTTGAGGCTTTACCTTCATTTACTCCAGAAATATTTGTTAAAGTTTCAGCGAAAAATGTATTGAAGCAAAAACATTTCCACAAAGGTGTCGAGCAATTAGTGCAAGAAGGTGCAATTCAGTATTATAAAACATTACATACGAACCAAATCATATTAGGTGCGGTAGGACAACTTCAGTTTGAAGTGTTTGAACATCGTATGAAAAATGAGTATAACACAGAAGTTATTATGGAACGAATAGGACAAAAAACTACTCGTTGGATTGAAAATGAAGAATCAATCAATGAAAATATGTCAAGCTCAAGAAGTATTCTAGTTAAAGACTTATATGATAACTATGTATTTTTATTTGAAAATGATTTTGCTATGAACTGGTTTAATGATAAATATCCTGAAGTAAAATTATTTAGTAAACTATAAAATAATATTAATAAAAATCGAACAGAGTTGTATACTATGTTCGATTTTTACTATACTAATATTTAATAATCATAATTGTGGCAAAATACTATAGTATAAAAATTCTTTCAGAAGAAAGAATAATTTAATAAATTCTAAAAATAATTGTATAAAATAAAAAGAAAAAATACGTTAGAAATAAAAAAAAGGAAAAAAGGTATTGACATAATAAAGATAGTTATGTATAATAATATTTGTTCGTTACAAAATGAATATTTATCCACAGTAGCTCAGTTGGTAGTAGCATCTGACTGTTAATCAGAGGGTCG
>CAUUEM010000198.1:0-2824 GCA_963544045.1 uncultured Gemella sp.
GTAGTACTCCTGCAATAACGTCAGTTAAAAAATGTGCCCCTAGTACCATTCTTGAGATTGGTACAGCAGTGATTGCAAATGTTGCTATTATAGATAAAATTCCTTTCTTGTTGATTATAAATAATAATGCCAAGAAGAATAATGCTACAAATGTAGAATGTCCACTTGGGAAACTAAAACCATCATGCACTTCTGGTAATGGTCTTACTCGTTGGACAGAATACTTAATAGCGAATAATAAGAATCCACCAACACCTGCACTAAAGAACATAAACACTGCCTTTTTAACTTCTTTAATCCATACTAAAAATACTGATAATAGTATCATAATCAACAATAAGAGTTTATCATTAAATATAAGTGAAATAATTTTAGCTGTTTGTTCTAATACTTTTATTTCAATTAAATCAGCAATAATTACATCAAAAATATTCTTAGGATAAAATATTGCCACAAGCATTAATAGAAGAAAAGCTACTATTTTTAAATAGGTATAAAATTTTAACTTTTTCATTATTATTTACCTCCTACTTCTTTTAATATTTTATTGTAAAAATCTTCCACATTGTTAATTACTTTTTTCTCAGATTTATATCTTATCATCGCATTTTTATAATCATTTAAACTATTATAAAAATCATCAACTTTTGTTAATTCTAAGTCCTTGAAACTATCCTCTTGAATAACAAGAGCAAAACCATTTTTTTCAAAAAACTTAGCATTTTCTATTTGATCTCCTCTACTTTGATTAGTTCCTAATGGCACTAAAATAGCAGGTATATTTAAAGCTAAGAATTCATAAAGTGCGTTTGCTCCTGCACGAGAAATTGTGAAGTCAACAATTTTAAAAATATCAAATAGCTCTGAAGATAGAAATTCATATTGATTATAACCTTCAACATTTATCTCTTTATTCAATAATCCTTTTCCAACTAAATGTATTATTTGATACTTTTTAGTTAGTTCTTCAATATTATCCCAAATATAATCATTAAGTATTTTTGAACCTAAAGATCCACCCATAACTAAAATAACAGGTTTCCCTTTAGTAAATCCTGTGAATTGATAAGCTCTATCTTTACTACCACCGTATATAGCATCACGTACAATAGCACCAATTAAGCTTGCTTTCCCTTTTGGTAAATAATTTAATGTATCTTCAAAAGTAGTAAAGATGTGATTACTAAACTTTATATTAATTTTATTTGCTAATCCTGGAGTTAAATCAGATTCGTGAAGAACAACAGGAACTTTTAATAAACGTGCTGCTACACAAACAGGAACACTTACAAAACCACCTTTTGAAAAAATAAAGTTTGGCTTCTCTTTTTTTATAATAAAAATAGAATCTAAAATACCTTTTAATACTTTAAATGGGTCTATAAAGTTTTCCCAAGAAAAATATCGCCTTAGTTTTCCTGAACTTATAGCATGATATTTTACATCATCTATATTTTCAATCATTTCCTTTTCTATTCCTTTTTTGCTACCAATATATGAAATCTGGTAACCATGTTTTTTAAACTCCGGAATAAGCGCTACGTTAACCGAGACATGTCCCGCAGAGCCTCCGCCAGTAAAAAGAATTTTATTCACTATTATTTTCGCTCCTTCACCTTTTTCTCTAGTCTTTCTTCGACATGTTTAGGAACAAATTTTGATAAGTCTGCCCCAAAGCCCGAAACACCTTTAACTATGCTTGAACTTATAAATGAATACTGCTTATTAGCCATCATATAAAATGTTTCTATATTATCATCCAATGCCTTATTCATAAAAGTAAGCTGCATTTCATATTCAAAGTCTGAAACTGCTCTTAGTCCCCTTACAATGACTGTAGAATTGACTTTTTTAGCATAATTAACTAATAAACCTGAAAAAGAATCAACCTTAACATTTTTAAAGTCTTTTATAGATTCATTAATCATTTCTTCACGTTCTTCTAATGTAAATAAATATTTTTTATCAGGGTTTACTAAAATAGCAACTATAACCTCATCAAATAACTGTGCGCTTCTTTTTATTATGTCAATATGACCATATGTAATAGGATCAAAACTTCCAGGTACTATCGCAATTTTTCTTTTCATCTAATTAATTCTCCATATACTCAAAGATAATTATATTTGTTATACCATATTTTTTTTCTTTAACCAGTTCTAAGTTTTTAAACTTCGATTCAATAACTTCATCCACACTTTTTTCACAAACAACTAAACATCCTTCATTACATACATTATTTTCTAATATAGCTGTAATAGCTTGATTAATTAATCCTTTATCATATGGTGGATCTAGAAATATTAAATCATACTTTTCTTCCTTTTTACCTAATATTTTTAGTGCTCGTTTAAAATCATTACGATATACATCATAATCAGATTTTGGTATTTTACATTTATCAATATTTGAACAAATCACTTTTATGGCATTATTACTACCATCTATAAAAGTAACATGACTGGCCCCTCTACTTAAACTTTCTATTCCTAGACCGCCAGTGCCACCAAATAAATCTAACACTCTACCTTCACACTCTAACATATTAAATAAATTTTCTTTTATTTTATCAGTTGTAGGTCTTGTATTCATCCCATCAACTGAATTTAATTTTATTGATTTATACTTTCCAGCTATAACTCTCATTTAATCCTCTCACAAGAAAGTAGTTTGAATACAATTAAAGGAGGATTTCTCCTCCCTTAAAATTATAAACTACCTAGTAGTATCCAATTTCTTATCAAAGTTTTCAAAACTAAGATGTAAATTAGACATCTCTGAAATTTCTATCTTTTTAACAAATTTCTTCTTTTTAAGGTCCGCT
>CAUUEM010000199.1:0-2811 GCA_963544045.1 uncultured Gemella sp.
TCCTGATATTTACGCCAGAAACCTGGGTGCCGAATTTAGGCGGGGACTTCCCAACACCTAATTATGGCTTCCCATATCTCTCAGGTGCTGGCCGACTCGTGATTAAAGATATTATTATGATGGCAGGCGGCTTAGTTGCTGCCGCAGAATGTGCGAAACGTTATTTAGAGAATAAAAAGCAGTTTGCGTAACAGTTAGATTTTAAAGGGCTTGCTGAGATGATCGGTAAGCCATTTTGTTATTAAGATATAAAAAACAATGACAAAGAAGAGATATAGAATTCATATTTTGATTGCTATCTCTCGTGGTGAAGATCTTATAGAATAAATCTGGAAAATTTGATCGCACTTTAAGAGTAAAATTTGATTGTAGAGTAATATATCGACAGTCATTTAGAACCTCGGTGACCATATTGCAACAATGACACCAAACCCAGGAAATGTATTCCGTGCTGTGAGCAACTCATGGTATCCGGAAGATTGGTCAGAAGATGCTGCTTGGATGCGAATTTTTAGAAATGCGAGAGTGAATTTCAAATAATGTGAGATTGCTCACGGAAAATTAATGTAAAACAAGGGCGATGAAAAGGCTACTTTATCTTTTTTTATGCTAAATAATTTTAGTGATAAAAATGCTAAATAGATATTTTTATCTATATGAAGAGTAAATTAATTTGTTAAAAGGGAAAAGAACTATGAAATTTGATTATGATATATCTAATATTTTAGATAAGGTAGATGATGAGTCTATTGATATTGAAGAGGAAATTGAGGATGATGAGAGTGATATTTCATCGCTACAACAAAGATCTAGAAAACTATATATTGATAAAGGTGATAAGTCTGTCTCAGATTTATTTAGAATGATAAAAGAAAAGGAAATTAATTTACAGCCTGATTTCCAAAGAAAATTTATTTGGGACAAAAAGACAATGTCTAGATTTATTGAATCTTTGTTATTATCTATTCCAATACCTACAATATTTTTAGCAGAGAATGAAGATGAAACCTATGATGTTATTGATGGACAACAACGTCTTACTACTATTTTTTCCTTTATGAAAGAAGAGTTGTCAGATGATGAGATTCTACAGCTACCAGAATATCTTAAAGATATATCTCCTTTTAAACTATCTGGATTAGAGACGTTGACAGAGTTTAATTCAAAAAACTTTAAAGATCTAGTACAAGAAAGAAGAAAATTCTCGAATGTCTTTCTTCCTATTGTTATTATTTTAAAAGACTCTTCTGAGGACATAAAGTATGATATCTTTTCTAGAATAAATAGAGGGTCTGTAAAATTAAATAGTCAAGAACTATTAAATGTAATGTATAGAGGTAAATTAATTTCAGCAATTAATGAACTGGCAAATTTAGATTTGATTGATAATGTTTTTGAAAATAGACCTGTGCTGAAAAAACGCTATGGATATAATGAAATTATTCTTAGGGCTATTGCAATGGAACGACTTATTGATGAAGAATGGAATTTAAAAGGAAAAAAACTACCCGATGGAAAATTTAAAAAAGATTATACTGGTAGATTAAGTCTAAGCATAATTGATTATTTAGCAAGATACAGAAATGATGAAGTTGAGGTAGATAGAATTAAATCAGTTATTACTGAATCTTTTAAGAAAGTAGAAATTGTTTTTGGTTCAAATGCCTTTAAAAGAGTCAATAAATCAGGTTCAACAAGTATAAATAAAACAATTGCAGAAACTCAATTGGTAGTGTTATCTAGATTTGATATGGATGTAATAAAAAATAATAAAGATAAAATTATTTTGTCATTTAATAACTTTTTAAATACTCAAAGAGAAGACTTGTTTACAAGAGCGACTAATAATACTACTAATGTAGAAGATAGATATAAATGGGGACGTCTATTAAGTTACGAATTAGGGTTTATAAAATGATCAGAAACATCACTAATAAGTATAATTCTTATTTGGGTATATATAATGATATATTGCCACTTATAAGTGATGAAACTGCAAGGAAATTTTTGGAAAATTCATTATATTTATCAGTTTTTACATCTTTTGAATATTTTCTTAAGGGGATGATCAATAATTATATTGAAAATTCAAAAGATAAAATAACATGTACAGAGTTAAGTGATGAATTAGCTAAAATAGTTGTATTGGATAAAATAGATAAAATTAGGAGTTCAATAGAAGGCCTTAATAAAAATAAAGAGGGGTATAGAGGGTTTAGTAAATATTTTAAACTAATAGAACAACCATTGTCCGAGAGGGATTTAAATAAATATATTTGTTTTAAATTCCTTCATAAAGAGGTGTTGATAAAACATTACAAAGTGGTATTTGGACAGATTTTAGGCGACCCTTATTTTTTAGATAAAGTTAATATTATTAAGAAAGGAGATTATTCCATAGAGCAAGAAACAAGAGAAAGTGGAGAGTATTTTATTTCAGAATATTGTCAAAATATTAGAAATAATATTGCACATAATAATGATATATTTACTATACCTAACACTTCATTTGAGTATGTCATTAATTCTTTTATGAAAATTATTAATGAAATGAGGGAAAAATATGAGTCTTATACTGGTTTTGATTTGTCATTAAGAAGTGAAAATGTTCTAGATTCCATTTAATTCAAATTTGAGAATTTTACTAACAAAAAAGCGGTCAAAAATCACAACGAATTTTGACCGCTCTTTTATTACTTTTACTTACGTATTATTTTTGTTTTTTCAAAAACTCAACGCCAGTGTCTGGGAAGTCAGTGAATACACCCGTTGCGCCAGATTTATTCAATAACGCATCGTACATTTGATTTA
>CAUUEM010000200.1:0-2803 GCA_963544045.1 uncultured Gemella sp.
TAAATATAAAGAAATAAATAAAGCATTATGGAGAAGATTTGAACTAGGTGAAATGTCTAATAAGGAAGTTACAAAACTTCGTTTTGAACAATTTTTTAGTTTGTTGGGGAAGAAAGTAGATGGAAGACAATATGATATTAATTTTCGAACATATTTAGCTATGGGAAATCAACTATTTGATGGGGTTGTTGAATTGCTAGATAAATTATCTAAAACTCATGTAATGTGTATAGCATCTAACGGTGTTGCAGTAACGCAACATACACGTCTAAAAAATAATGATTTAAATAAATATTTTGAACATATATTTATCTCAGAAGAAGTGGGCTATCAAAAACCAGATGTTGAATTCTTTAATTTTGTTTTCCAGAAGTTGGGAGATATTGATAAAAAAGAAGTAATTATAGTTGGAGACAATTTAATATCTGATATACTAGGCGGTATAATTAGTGGAATAGATACTTGTTGGATAAATCCAAAAAATACACCTATTGATAATGAAGTAAAACCTACATATATTGTAAAAAAAGTAACAGATTTATTAAAATAATTACAAAAGAGAATGCTTGATAATATAGTTATTAAGCATTCTCTTTATGTAATTAATGATTATTGTATTCAATATTTTCTAATGCTACAAAACAATGTTCAATACCATATTTTTCTTTTAATAGAATTTTTACATTTTCTACTATCGTATAATCTTTTGCAACGTGATATTCATCTAATAGTATGTGCATTGCTGCATTTGTTTCATTAGTATCTGTGTGCCAAAGATGAAATTCATGTATATTTTTAATTCCTTCAATCTCTTCTATTTCTTTATAGATTTCTTCAGTATTAAGTGTTGTAGCTTCCATTAAGATAATGAAAGAAGATTTAGTAATTTTGTAACCTCCACGGAATAGGATAATACTAATAATTATACTCATTATGATATCAACGATTTGATAATTTGTAAAATATATTATTGTTGATGATATTATAATACCAATTGAACTGATTAAATCTCCTAGAAAGTGCCATAAGGCGCTTTGAATATTTAAATTATCTTCTTCTTTTAAGCTTTTAGTTAAAATAATAGTAATAATTATATTGAAAATAAGTCCTATAGTTGCTATTAATAGCATTGATTTAAAATCTATATCTCGTGGATTTAAAAATCTCATAATTCCTTCGAATATTAAGTAAATTGAAATACCTAATAACATTAAACCATTTATAAAAGCAGCGATGATTTCCAGTCTTACATAACCAAATGTATATTTTTGGTTGGGTTTTTTGGAACTAAAAATAAGAGCAATTAAACTAAAGCCAAGAGCAATTACATCAGAAAACATATGGAATGAATCTCCTAATAGTGCTAATGAATTGGAAAGTATACCTCCAATATACTCTATTAAGGCAAAACTTAATGTTAAAAATAGAGTGATATAAAGTATTTTTTTTGAATATGCTTGAATTTTATAGTGTTTCTTATGGTGAAAATCGGCTTTAATCAATTTTATTAATACCTCCTTTATATTGACTTACTAATTATATGTTACAGAAAATATATTTACAAAACATATGCACTGATAGTAATTCTTATTATTTTATTAGGTTTTTACTATAGGCTTATTATTGATTTTTAACTTGCTATTTGATAAAATTAATATAAAAATATATAAGAAAACTTAAAGGTGGAGATAATAATGAGAATTTTGTGTATAGGAGATAGCAATACATGGGGGGCAACTCCAGGTGAAGAAAGTTTAAGGTTGGAGAAACGATGGACAAAAGTTCTTCAAGAGTTACGTCCAAATGATGAAATAATCGAAGAAGGGTTGAGCGGAAGAACAATTACTGCAAAAGATACTATTGTACCTGTTCGTTGTGGAGTAGATACTCTTCCATTATTAATGTTAAGTCATGTTCCAGTGGATTTAGTAATAATTATGCTAGGAACAAATGATTTGAAAAAACAATTTAATCCAAGTGCAAAACATTTGGCAAGAGGAATTGAAGAGTTTATAAAATATATTAGAAACCCTCACTTAGTAGAGAACTATAAAACTCCTAAAATTCTTGTAGTATCACCAGTTCACCTTCGTGATGAAATTTTAGAAAGACAAAATTCATTTGGTGAATATGATGAAAACAGCTTAAGACAATCTAGATTCTTAGCTCAAACTTATAAAGAAGTAACAGATAAATATGGTGTTGATTTCTTAAATGCTTCAAGAGTAGCGGAAACTTCAGTGGTCGATTGTATCCATATAGATGAGAAAAATCATGAATTGCTAGGACGTTATATTTCTAGTAAAATTTCTGAAATACTAGATTATCAAGAAGCAAGATAATAAAAAAATAGAAGGCTAGTTTTAAACTAGTCTTCTATTTTGTATATATCATATTTTCTACGTCCAACAACTAATGAAATAATTGCAATGATTACATATAGTATTAAATGACTATATCCAAGTGAAAAGTTCACTAGATATATACCAAATATAATACAATAAGAACCTAAAATAAAATCATTACCTGATTGTTTATTGATTCCTATATCAACAGTAAGAATTTTTTTGTTGAAGATGTAAAGTAAAGCTATCACCACTATATCTAAAAGTAATGTTTTAATTGCGAAACCAAAGTATAAAAAGTTTCCAATAATAATAGCTATTACAGATATAATAATCATTACATGAGTGTTAGCAACTAAATGTGAGAAGTTGATATCTTTCACATGTAAACTTCTAGAAATAAAGCTTGGTAGTAATTGACTTACAATAAGAGCTAGGAAAATAAACCAAAAAGCCCA
>CAUUEM010000201.1:0-2782 GCA_963544045.1 uncultured Gemella sp.
TCATCTATGTCATGTGTTATTAGTAGGGTTGTAAGATTAAACTTTTTACAAATATCTAAATACCAAGAGTGCAATGATATTTTTGTTATTGCATCTAAAGCACTAAAAGGTTCGTCTAGTAAGAATAATTCTTCTTTAAACATATAAGTTCTTAAAAGTGCTACTCTTTGGCGCATACCACCACTTAATTCACTCGGATATTTATCTTTATAGTCATAAAGATTAAATAGTTTTAAGTTTTTTATGGCTTCAGCCTCAGCCTTTTTTTTATTTACTTTTTTTATAAGAAGGGGAAGTATTATATTTTGAATTACAGTCTTATGTTCTAAAAGTAAATCTTTTTGAAGCATATAGCTGACTTTTCCTTTGAAATTAGAATCTCCTTGAATTTCTATAGTTCCAGATTGTAGTTCGTTGATACCTGCAATTAAATTAAATAAGGTAGTTTTTCCAACTCCGCTTCCGCCTAGAATAGAAACAATTTCACCTTGGTTGATATGAATATTAATATTTTTTAATATACTGTTATTTGGGTAATTGAAAGATAAGTTTTTTATTGTTAAGACACTCATTATTTTATGTAGTCATTGCTAAATCCTGTATTGTCTGCAAGAGGTTTTTCGATAATTTTGTTTTCGTTAATCCAACGGTAAAATGCATTCCATCTTTCAGCATCGAATTCTCCCCAATGCTCTTTATTTGAAGCATACTGTTGAGAGATATATTTTTGTGATGCTACTACGAAATCACGTTTTTCTTTTAGTTCTGGTGCATTTTTTATTAAAATATCTGCAGCTTCTTCAGGATGTTCCATAGCGTAGACATATCCTTTCTTAATAGCTCTAAGAACTTTTTTGGCTTCTTCTTTGTTATTTTTTAGATAGTCATTATTTGCGATAATTACTGGTGAATAGTAATCAAGTTTTTTATCAAAATCTCTTAAGTAGAAGAAGTTTGTTTCTAAATTCATATTTTCTGCTAATTTACCATCCCATGCATAGTAAATCCAAGCAGCATCAAAAACTCCGTTTTCTAGAGGTGTAATTGAGTTACTATCACTATTTGGTACTAACTCAATTTTATTATAATCTCCACCTTGTTTTTCAACTAGAGATTTAATCATAGCTAGTTCAACAGGATCATTCCATGTTCCATATTTTTTACCTTCTAAAGCTTTAGGATCAGTAATATTGTTTTTCTTAGGTGAGATAATACCTGAAGTATTGTGCTCAATAATAGCAGCTACAGCTGTAATTCCAGCTCCTTTAGAAAGTTTACTAGCCATTGTATCTTGATAATATATTCCAAAAGGTGCTTTATTATTAATTATTAAATCTGATGTGCTATCTTCTGGTGCTGGTTTGATATCAAGATCTATTCCTTCTTCAGCAAAATAACCTTTTTCTTTTGCGACATATAATCCTGTGTGGTTTGTATTAACCGCCCAGTCTAATACAAAGTCGACTTTTTTTAAATCTTTATTATTTGAACTATTATTAGCAGAACTACATGCTGTAAGTGTTACTGCAAGAATAATAGAAAATATACTAATTAGTATTTTTTTCATGATTTTCTCCTATATATTTCCATTTAATAAATTTTTTCTCACTTAGTTTAACTAATTCTATACTTAGTAAACTTATAATAGATACCAATATAATAATTGCGAACATAGTATCGTATTCAAATAGTTTTTTTGCTTTAATCATATAAACACCTAGGCCTTCAAAACCTCCTAACCACTCAGCTACAACTGCAGCTATAAATGCATAAGAAACACTTACTCTAAGTCCTGCATAGAAGTAACTTAAGCTAGTTGGTATTTTTACATGCCATAGTATTTGTAATTTACTAGCATTCATAAGTTTTAATAATGTGATCATATCGTTATCACAATTTCTAAATCCATCTAATATACTAACGACAATAGGGAAGGTTGTAGTTAAAACTATTAAAACAATCTTTGGTGTTAATCCGTACCCAAGCCAAAGAACCAAAATAGGTGCGATTGCAATAGTAGGAATAGTTTGTGTTAGGACTAGTAGAGGATAAATAGCTTTATTGAATACAGGAATACTATCCATAATTAAAGCTAGAGTCCAAGCTATTATAATACCAAGTAGTAAACCGATAATAGCTTCTAGGAGGGTGATTTTACTGTGAAAAATTAATTGTTTATAATTTTTAATGAAAGACTGTACTATTTCTATAGGAGTAGGAATAATATACTTAGGAAGTAAATTTAAATATCCAGCCCCTTGCCAAATGATAAGTAGAATAAGCATAGAAATAGCAGCAGCATATTTATTAATTAAATTTGCTAAGCTTTTCATCTATAGTTAAAATATTCCCATAATTAATTTTCACATTAGCAAAAATGTTTTTGCTATCTTCACCCGCAATTAGTAAACATTCTTTTAGAGTATCCATTAATTCATTGAACTCTCCTTCTATTACTGTTTCAAAAGGAGAAACAACGACATTAGAATGTTTATTCTGAAGATAATGAATAACATTATCTATTATTTTTATTTTTTCTTCATTTTGTTCGCTTAATGGAAGAATTTGTAATGCAATACTGCAATTTGACAAAATAAAAAACCTCCTTACAATTTTAAGGGGTCTAAGTTAGGTCTTAAAGAATACTACCTACGCTGGCATTACCCAGATCAGGTTCGGTCGAAATTTATAAATATTTCCTCTCAGACTGTTCACAGACTCCCGTATTTATGATTATATCATATACATTATTTAAATCAATAAATCTGTTTAACGTTTTCAA
>CAUUEM010000202.1:0-2781 GCA_963544045.1 uncultured Gemella sp.
GGAATAGATTTAAAAATTGATAAAAATGAATTTGTTGTTATACTTGGAGCTTCAGGTTCAGGAAAATCTACACTATTAAATATCTTATCTGGTTTAGAAAAGTCAGACTCAGGAGAAGTTGTATATGATAATGAGTCTATAAGTGATTACTCAGAAAAACAATTAACAAAGTTTCGTAAAGACAAAATAGGATTTGTTTTCCAACAATATTATTTATTAAATAATTTAACAGTAGAACAAAATGTTAAAGTAGGAGCTAATTTAGCAAATAATAAAGAGTATGTTGATATTATAAAGGAATTAGGATTAGAAGATAGATTAAGTAAATATCCTAATGAGTTATCTGGAGGAGAGCAACAACGTGTTTCAATTGCTAGAGCACTAGCTAAGAAGCCAACGGTACTATTTTTAGATGAACCAACAGGAGCTTTAGATGAGGAAACAGGAAGAAAAATATTAGAGTACTTATTAAAACTAAAAGCTAAATCATACTTTACAATGATAATGGTAACTCATAATGAAAATATTGCTCAACTTGCAAATAAGATAATTCATGTAGGTAGTGGTAAAGTAACTTCGATTGAAGAAAACCATGCACCTAAATCCGTAAGAGAGATAGGGTGGTAATTATATGATAGTCCAGTTAAAAGATTTAAGAAAAGCAATTGCAGTAGTGATAGTAAGTTACTGTGCGGTATTTATAACTACACTTTTTTCTAACTTATATTTAGATTTGAAAGGCCTAGATACTACGGGATTTAATATAATGCAGAAGAAGTTTTATGATGCCCAGCTTATTGTTTCGAAGTTTGTAGTAATTATAACAGGAACAGTCTTATCAATAAGTGCAGCGGTAATGTTATTATTCTATATAAAACAATTTATTGATGATTCTAAACAAAAAATTGGAATATTAAAAGCTCAAGGTTATAGTAATAACTTTATAGCATCTAAGTTTTCTATTTTTGGATTCTTAGTATTTTTAGGTTCATTATTAGGTTATGGTAGTTCGCATTTGTTTATGCCGAAATTTTATGAGAGTAGAAATATAGATAAAATATTATCTGAACTTACAATGAACTTTCATCCCCAACTTTTATTAATAATGGTCATATTACCATCACTATTGTTTTTAGTAATATCAATTGTTTATGTACTGTTTAATTTAAATGTACCGACGATTAACTTACTTAAACAAATAAATTCAACAAATAAAAAAATTAGAAAAAGAAGATTTAGACAATATAAAAACTTTTTTAAAGAATTAAGAGCAACAGTATTATTTAGTAATAAAACCCTATTATTCTTTGTTATTTTTGCTGCATTATCATTTTCTTCAATGATTCAAATGGCATTTGGTATGAGAGATTTTGTTGATGGAACAATAAGAATTATGATGATGGTAATAGGTGTGATATTATCGTTATCTATATTATTAATTTCATTAGAAGTGATTGCTAATAGTAATATAAAAAATATATCTATTTTAAATATTATGGGATTTTCAAAAAGTGAATGTTCAAAAATAGTATTATCAGGTTATAGAGTAGTAGCATACATAGGTTTTGTTTTAGGAACAGTTTATCAGTATTTTTTAATAAGAACATTACTAAAAGTTTTATCTGAAAAATTAGATAGCGAAACAACATATAACTTTGATTTAATCTCAGTAATTGGTAGTCTTATAGCATTTGTATTAATATATGAAATTTTTATTTTATACTATAGTAATAAGATAAAAGATTTAAATGTTAAAAAAATTATGATGGAATAAAAATAACAACTCCTTGTATATATTTATACAGGGAGTTGTTTTTAGAAGTAATTATTTAGCTAATCCTTCAGCAATTTTATCTAAATTCCATTTCATCATATTGTAATAGCTATCTCCGTTTTGCCCAGGTTCAGCAATTGAATCAGTAAAGATTTTAGTGAAAATTGGAATATTAGTATCTTTAGATACAGTTTGCATTGGACGTTCATCAACACTACTTTCTACAAATAGAGAAGGTACTTTTGTTTTACGTAGTTTTTCAACTAATGTTTTTATTTGATCAGGTGTTCCTTCTTCTTCAGTATTGATTTCCCAAATGTAAGCTGATGGTACGTTGTAAGCTTTAGAGAAGTACTTGAAGCAACCTTCACTTGTTACAATCATTTTCTTCTCTGTAGGTATATTGTTGAATTTTTCTTTTGCTTCTTTATCTAATTGAGTTAATTTTTCTAGATAAGTTTTAAGATTTGCTTCATAAAATTCCTTATTTTTAGGATCTTTTTCACTAAGTTGTTTAGCTATATTTTTAGCATAAATCATACCATTTTCAAGATTTAACCAAGCATGAGGATCTTCTTTACCTTTTTCATTCTCTCCTTCAAGATAAATCACATCAACACCTTTGCTAACTGCATAATAGTCTTTATTTTCTTGTTTATTAGCATTTTGAACTAGTTTAGTAAACCATGCATTGCCACCAGTTTCTAAGTTAATACCATTATAGAAAATAAGATCAGCTTGTGATGTTTTCTTAACATCATCAGGTAGAGGTTCATATTCATGTGGATCTTGTCCAACAGGCACAATACTATGTAAATCTATTTTATCGCCAGCTATATTTTTTGTGATATCAGCAATAATAGAGTTTGTAGCAACAACTTTAAGTTTAGTGTTTTCACTTGTATTAGAATCTTGTTTAGCATTAGAACAAGCGAATAATCCAACGGCTAACATAAATATTAAAGATATAAAACCTAATTTTTTCATATTGAAGGTCTCCTTTATTT
>CAUUEM010000203.1:0-2745 GCA_963544045.1 uncultured Gemella sp.
CTCCGCTTTTTCATCATCTTGAGAAGCTATAACATACTCTAATAAACTTCTTAATATCTCTTTATCTTCGTCAGATATTGGACTTTTTACTTCCTCTGCTCTTTTTCTTAGAGTTTCATGAGGATCAATAATTATATCTTTTGTTGTAATCAAAACTTATCTCCTTTATTTTATTACTAATTTCTTACTACTTATTATTTCATAAATACTGTATATTGTCAAAGAAGAGTTACATATAATATAGAATTCTTACCGTATAGATTAATTATTAAAAATTTATATACAATACCGTTTATCCAAAAGTATTTAAAATATTTATAAAGATACTTTTTCTATTAATTATTTTATGAATTCGCTTTTGTAATTTTACTATTTTCGTGTTATTATATAGTTACTGACATTTATTAATTGAAATTTACGGGAGGTTATTTATGACTTTTGAAAATTACAAATACACAAGACCTAATCTAGAAGAAACATCAAAAAAACTATTAGATATTGAAAAAAGAGTTTTAGATGCTGCTTCTGCGAAAGATGTGTTAGCTGTTTTTGATGAATATAATACACTACGCAGAGACTTAGAAACACAAAGTGTTTTAGTTGAAATTAGACATACAATTGATACTACTGATAGTTTCTATGAAGAAGAACAAAACTTCTGGGATGATTATAAACCAGAATTAACAGCTCTATATAGTAAAGTAGATAAAGCTATATATAATTCAAAATTCAAAGATGAATTAAAAAAAGAAATTGGAGAACACTACTTCAATTTAACAGAAACAACATTAAAAGTATTTAGTGATGAAATTATTGAAGACTTAAAAGAAGAAAATAAACTTGCTTCTGAATATACTAAACTTACTGCAAGTGCTCGTATCCCATTTGATGGAGAAGAACGTAACCTTAGTGGTATGGCGAAATATACTCAACATGAAGATAGAGAAACTAGACTTGAAGCTTCTAAAGCAGTAGCAAATTTCTTCAAAGATAATTTAGAACAATTCGATAATCTATTTGATAAATTAATCAAAGTACGTACACGTATTGCTAAAAAACTTGGTTTTGAAAACTTTGTTGAAGTAGCTTACCTACGTTTACGCCGTACAGACTATACTTCTAAAGATGTTGCTAACTATAGAAAACAAGTATTAAATGATGTAGTACCTTTAGTTGAAGAATTTAAAGCTGCACAAGCTAAACGTCTTGGATTAGAAAAATTATCATTCCACGATGAATCTGTAACTTTCAAATCTGGTAACCCTACTCCTAAAGGAAACCGCGAGCAGCTTGTTGAAAGTGCTAAAACAATGTATAAAGAATTATCTCCTGAAACAGATGTATTCTTTAAATTTATGACTGATAACAACCTATTAGACTTAGATACAAAACCTGGTAAATCTGGTGGTGGATATTGTACATTTATCCCTAACTATAAAGCACCATTTATCTTTGCTAACTTCAATGCTACTCCACATGATGTTGAAGTATTAACCCACGAAGCTGGACATGCATTCCAAGTATATCAAAGTAAAGACTTTATCCCAGAATACGTTTGGCCTACTTTTGAAGCTTGTGAAATCCACTCAATGAGTATGGAGTACTTAACTTGGCCTTGGATGAACTTATTCTTCAAAGAAGAAACTGAGAAATTCAAATACTACCATATTACTGGTTCTGTTAAGTTCTTACCATATGGTGTAACTGTAGATGAATTCCAACATGCAGTTTATGAAAACCCAGAATTGACACCTTATGAACGTCGTATGAAATGGCTAGAAATCGAGAAGAAATATCTTCCATCTCGTGACTACTCAGAGATTGCTGACTTAAATGAAGGATTATTCTTCTACCGTCAACTTCACATTTTCTTATACCCATTCTACTACATTGATTACACATTAGCTCAAGTATGCGCACTTCAATTCTGGAATAAATCAAGAGAAAATAGTAAAGAAGCATGGGAAGAATACTTACACCTTTGCCGTTTAGGTGGTACTAAACCATTTACTGAGTTAATCAAAGCAACTTCTCTTAAAAATCCATTCGAAGATGGAACTATTGAAACTATAGTGCCAGAAGTTAAAAAATACGTTGATTCTGTTAACACAACTGAATTCTAATGATTAGAGCGAGGTTACCCTCGCTCTTTAATTTAATTTTAATTATAGCTTCTATAATTAAAATAATGTCTTTATTTATTCAAAAGTTAATTAAGTAGAATTATAGAATAAATTAAATTGGAGGAAAAAATATGAATGATAAAAAAATAGCAGCATTCTTTGACATAGATGGTACTCTACATAGAGATTCACTAATGAATGAACACTTTAAAAAGTTAATAAAATATGAAGTTGTTGATGAACGTTTTTGGGTAAATGGTGTTAAAGATTCTTACATAAATTGGGATAAAAGATTTGAAGATTATGATAACTATTTATTTGATGTTTCTGCAGCATATGTGAAAGCAATTACAGGTTTACACAAAAAACATATTGACTTCGCTACAGAGCAAGTTATGAAATTAAAAGCAGATCGTGTATATAAATACACACGTAATATTATTGAAAAACATAAAAAAGAAGGACATCTAATAATATTTATTTCAGGAAGTCCTGACTTTTTAGTAGAAGCAATGGGTAAAAAACATCACGCTTTTCTTGCTGTAGGTAGTAAATATATAATGAAAAATAATTATTTTACTGGTGAAGTTGTTCCAATGTGGGATGCAGAAAGTAAAAATAA
>CAUUEM010000204.1:0-2737 GCA_963544045.1 uncultured Gemella sp.
TCTTGTTTAATTTCTACCTTTTCCATTTCAGACTCTGCTTTTTCAACATCTTTTCTAAATCCAGAATAGAAATCATAAATTGTTTTTTCCCACTCTGCCTTACCTTCTGCAATATCGTCAAGTTGATTCTCAAGACTTGCTGTAAACTTAGTATTTATTACATCAGGAAAATACTCTTCTGTTATTTTACTTACTAATGTACCTAATTCAGTTGGTGTAAATACTTTATTTTGTAGTTTAGCATAATATCGTTTTTGTAATGTATCAACTATTGTTGCATATGTTGATGGACGGCCAATACCTAAATCTTCTAATTCAGCTATAAGTTTCGCTTCTGAATAACGCGCTGGCGGCTGCGTAAAGTGTTGTTCTTCTTCTATGCTTTTTATTTTAGCATCTTCTCCGACTTCAAATTCAGGAACAGACTTAACTTTTTCTTTTTCTTTCAAGACTGCTAAAAAACCATTAAATAGTAGTTTAGACTCTGCTCCTCTATAAACAACTTTATTATTTTCAAAAGTAGTTGATATAGTTTCATAAACCGCAGGACTCATCCTACTAGCTACAAATCTCTCCCAAATTAATTTATAAAGTTTATATTGATCATTTGATAAATATTCTTTAATACTTTCAGGAGTAAAGTCAATATTTGTTGGACGTATTCCCTCATGAGCATCTTGGATGTTTTTATTTAATTTTTTTGTTCTAACTGAAGTAGCTAAATATTCTTTACCATAATTTTTTGTTATATATTCGCTAGCCATCTTCATAGCTTCGTCTGATACCCTAGTAGAGTCTGTTCTCATATACGTTATAAGCCCAGTAACTCCTCCTAGTTTTTTCAAGTTAATTCCTTCGTATAATTCTTGAGCAACGCTCATAGTTTTACGTGTTTTAAAATTAATTTTTCTAGAAGCATCTTGTTGCATTGTAGATGTTATATATACATTAGGAGCATTTCTATTTTTCTTAGATTTTGCAACATCTATTACTTTAAATGTTTCACCTTTAATTGCTTTTTTTATCTTATCAACATCTTTTTTACTTTCTAGTTTTTTCTTTTCACCTTTAAATGAATAAAAATTTGCAGTTAGTACCTTTCTATTTTTTATAAAGCCAATTGGTAATGTCCAGTATTCTTGTGGAATAAAGTTTTGGATTTCTTCTTCTCTATCAACAATTAACTTTAATGCTGCATTTTGAACTCGTCCTGCAGATAATTTTGGTTTTACTTTCTTCCATAATACAGGTGATATATTATAACCAACTAGACGATCTAATATTCTTCTCGCCTGTTGAGATTGTACTAAATCTGTATTGATTTTTCTAGGATGTTTAATTGCATCTTTCACTGCATCCTTTGTAATTTCATTAAATACAACACGATTTACATCGTTACTATTTAATCCTAAAATATGTGCAATATGCCATGCTATTGCTTCTCCTTCTCTATCAGGGTCGGAAGCAAGAAATACTTTCTTTCCTTTTGCTTCTTTTTTTAAGCTTTTTATAACATCCCCTTTACCACGAATAGAAATATAATCTACTCCTATACTACCATTATTTTGTACTTCTACTCCCATTCTGCTTTTAGGAAGATCCCTTACATGACCTTTTGAAGATATTACTTTATATTTTTTCCCTAAATATTTTTCAATTGTTTTTGCTTTTGAAGGAGATTCGACTATTACTAAATTTTCTGCCATTTGATTCTCTCCATTTATCTTTTTAATAAGTAGTATCTTAAAACATTTTTTCTATCTTGTCAACTTATTATAAAAATTATTAGTCTATTTTAGTTAAAATTAGTGGCTCTTGATTTTCTCGAACTACTATTGTGTGTTCATATTGTGCAATATAAGAACCATCTTTTGCGACTAATTCCCAATCGTCTTTATCTGTATTTGTAACTATCTTAGCTTTAGTTGATACGAAAGGTTCGACAGCTAAACACATACCATCTTTTAATAATAAATTATCCCATGGATCAAAGTAGTTAAATACATGTTGCGGTTCTTGGTGTAAAGAAGTCCCAATTCCATGCCCTGTTAAATTTTCAATAACCTCTAATTTATGTTCTTTTATTTTCTTATGAATGTTTTTTCCAATTTGGTTTATTTTGCTACCTGCTACAGCATGTTTTATTCCCTCATAGAAGGCTTCTTCCGCTACTTCACATACTTTCTGTTTCATGATATCATCTACTTCACCAACTACAAATGAAACACCTGTGTCAGCGTAATATCCATCTTTACAACCAGAAACATCAATATTTAATAAATCTCCATCTTTTAGAATTTTTGTGCTAGATGGAATTCCGTGTGCCGCCTGATAATTTAATGATATACAAGTATATCCTGGAAAATCATATTCAGTTATTGGAGCAGATTTAGCACCATACTTTTCAAATAATTCCTTTGCAATGTTATCCAATTCTTTTGTAGATACTCCAGGTACTGCTTTCTTTTTCATTTCATCTCTTATAGTTGCACAAATGAAACCTATCTCTTTCATTTTTTCTAATTGTTCTTCAGTTTTTATAATCATTTTATTCTCCTATTTTATACTTAATCTATTAATTTTGATAAATCTTCTATTGTATATGTTGGTTGAATCTCTTTTTCTTTTAACTGGTCTAGGGTAGTAACTCCAGTTTGAACGTGAATTGTATCGATATTACTATTAATACCAGACATTATATCAGTATCATAATTATCTCCAACCATAACTATATCAT
>CAUUEM010000205.1:0-2734 GCA_963544045.1 uncultured Gemella sp.
GTTGATATAATTCAAAACTCTTATTCTCACTATCCCAACCATAGAAGAACACTTTCCCTTTATAATAATTCAAAAAATTATCCACAAAGGGAGCATATCTTATATAGCTTATACCATCATAACTCTTCAGTTCTTTTATAAATTTATTTGTATCTATTAACCAGATAAGCTTTATTCCAGCTTTTTCATACCCCTTTGTTCTCTGTTTAATTAAATCTAGTGGAATTACAGAGCGTTGATACTCAAACGCTACGTTATTATCATTTATAAAAACATCCGCTATTTGTATTTCACTCTCTCCTACTTTGAAAACATGTTCTACTTCTACACTTTTATACATATTTCTAAAATGGTTATATAAATCCTTTTTCGCTTCTAAGTGCTCTCTACTCTCTTTTTTATATGTTTCATACTCACATGAACAGTTTTTAACATGAGCAAAATGCGACTGAATCTTCACACCTTTTTTAAAAATAACCTTTTCTCCACATACTGGACAATGGTATTTATTATTTTTTTCAATATCAGTATCCAATGCATTACAGACTTTATCATTATCATCATACGCTACATACATGATTCTCCCCTTTTTCTCTAGCGCCTCATTACTAGAACTACTGCACGTCATTCGTATTAAAAGCTATTAAATTATCATTTTACTTAAGTACTCTATACTTTCTATAAATAGCATCATCTATCTCTATTTCAACAAACTTATTTAAATTTATCCCTGATATTTCATCTTTGTGGTTATCACTATCTATTAGATACGTTTTTCCATCTTTTTGACATAGATAATAATGAGTCTGACGAATACTTGCTTCCCTCATAAGATACATATCTTCTTTAAGTGAAAAATTCAAAGAATTCATTGGCCACGGTTTTTTTATGTATTTTTTTACCTCCACTACGCGATCATAACAATTAGCATTCATTGTAATATCCCCCTTTCATTGATTAGAAAACATAATTATTATTTATTTTTTACATACTATAATCTCTAAATCTATAGTTATTTCTTTTAATTTTTGAATATCACTTTCTAATATTTGTTTCGAAAATGTTAGTGGTGTCATCTTTAAAAAGTTTTCCGCCAAATACGAATCTAATACATACGCCTCTTTCACATTAACACGTTCCACTACTTCGCAATTTTCTTCAATTAGCGAAATAGTATCATCATTTTTATACTCCTTAGCAGCTGTAATAGCACGTATTTCCTTTAAATACTCTGCGTTCGGAATAACTTTTATCAGATAACCTTCTTCCCCTAAAACTCTAAAAAACTCTGTGTAATTAGCCGGAGTTAAAATATTCAGAATACACGAAACACTATTATCTCTAAATGGCAAATTTGATAAATTCGCTATCATATAAGGATTTTTTTTATCCTCTTTTACCGCAAGTTCTATAGCATCTTTACTATTATCCAGACCATAGAAATACTTATCAGGAAACTTTTCTTTAAGTTTTCTAATATAATAACCTTCTCCACATCCAATATCTAAAACTCTATTTTGCGCATACTTTTCTATCAAACTTTCTAGTACTTCTAATACTTTTTTATAAAATTCATTGTTAAATATGACGCTACGCGCTTCAAATAGTTCTTCACTATACTTTGTTGGTTTGTAATTATTTATTAAGTGAATATGTCCTTTTTTAGAAAAATCATATCTATGGTTAGCAACACAGATTAAACTTATTCCTTCTATTTTAGCTTCTGCTGCACATTTCGGGCAAAGATAAATATCATTTTTATCAAACTTTTTCACTACATTTTCTATTTTCATGAAATAACCTCTACTTCCTAGCTATATTGTATCAAATTTTTAACAATAATGATAGCGATAACATTATTGTTAAAAAGAATTTTTTCATCTTTTTCAGATTTATATTATATTATTTTACAAACTTTGTAAATCGTTGATTATTAGGTAAATAAAATAAAAATGACGATTGTTTTTTTAAAAATCAATCCATCGTCATTATATTTATTTATTTTTATTTCTTATTTTTTAAATATTGAAAATTCCCTACATTAAATCTTAATAATATATTTGTATAGACAAATTATTTTTTCTTTTTACTTTCTCTTAGTTCTTTGAAAAAATTTCTCATTAAAGAAGAACATTCATCTTCTAATACACTCGCTACAACTGTTGCTTGATGATTAAATTTATTATTAGAAACCAAATCCATACAACTACCACAACAACCATATTTAGGATCTTTTGCTCCATAAATTACATTTTCCACACGCGCTTGAACTATCGCTCCACTACACATAACGCATGGCTCTATAGTAGTATATAAATAACTATTGTCTAAACGCCAAAAACCTTGCTTTTCACATGCTTTTTTTATCGCAATCATTTCTGCATGATTCAGAGCTTGTTGTGTTTCTTCTCGTGTATTGTGCCCACGTGCAACCACTTCTCCATCCACTACTAATACAGCTCCAATAGGAACTTCACCTTTTTGATACGCGCTCCGCGCTTCTTCTAAAGCTAACTCCATATAATAACTATGCTCTTTCAACTTATAACACCTTCCAGTAATATTTTCTCTAAGTTCTACAATATTATAGCATATTTCTAGATTAGTGACAGTAAAGAAACTAAAAAATCCAGCTAATTCTTAATATTAGCTGGATTTTATATTTATTCAGTTCTTAAAGCTTCTACCGGATCTTTTTTAGCTGCCATTCTTGATGGTATTACACTAGCTATCA
>CAUUEM010000206.1:0-2730 GCA_963544045.1 uncultured Gemella sp.
ATATTGCATTAACTATAGCTGGAACTGATCCTACAGGAGGAGCAGGAATAATGGCTGATTTAAAAAGTTTTCAAGCCAGAGGTGTTTATGGAATGGCTGTTGTAACTAGTGTTGTCGCACAAAATACTCTAGGAGTACAAAAAATACATAATGTTCCTTTAGATATTTTAGATGCTCAGCTTAACAGTGTTTTTTCTGATATTACACCAAATGCGATAAAAACTGGAATGTTGGCAAATGTAGAAATAATGGAAGTTGTGAAAAAGTATTTATCCAAAGATATTGCCTATGTAGTTGATCCAGTTATGGTAGCGACAAGTGGTGATAAACTAATTGATAGTAATGCGAGAAATCATTTAAAAAATGAAATATTACCTTTGGCTACAATAATCACACCAAATGTTCCTGAAGCTGAAGAAATAGTAGGATTCAAAATTGTAACAGAAGATGATATTAACAAAGCAGGAAAATTTATTTTAACAGAAGTAGGATGTAAATCTGTAATTATAAAAGGTGGACATTTAGAAGGTAAGGCTAAAGATTATTTGTTTACTAGAAATGATTCACCTCATATATGGGAAAGTGAAAGAATAAATACAAAACATACACATGGAACAGGATGTACTTTTTCTGCGGTAATTACTGCGGAATTAGCAAAAGGTAATGACTTAGTTACTTCAGTAGATATTGCCAAGAAGTTTATAACTGCTGCAATAAAAAATGCACCAGAAATAGGACACGGAAGTGGACCGGTAAATCATATAGCATATAAGGAGTAAAAAATATGAGCAGCTTAAAACTATTAAAAGAAAAAGCACCATTAGTTATTTGTATAACTAATGATGTTGTAAAAAACTTTACAGCTAATGGCTTAGTCGCATTAGGTGCTTCACCAGCAATGAGTGAGTTTAAAGATGACTTAGAAGATTTATTAAAATATGCAGGTGGGCTATTAATTAATATTGGAACACTTACAGATGATAATTGGCAATTGTACCGTGATGCGTTAATTATTGCAGAAAAATATAATGTACCAGCAGTACTAGATCCAGTAGCATGTGGAGCAAGTGCATATAGAAAACGTGTAGTAGATGATTTATTAGAAAATTATAGAATATCAGCTATTCGAGGAAATGCAGGGGAAATAGGTTCATTAGTAGGTCTGGATATAGCTTCTAAAGGCGTAGATAGTGCTAATGTTGATAATATTGGCGAATTAGCTTTAATAGCTAATAAGAAATATAATATTCCTATTGTTGTAACAGGCGAGGTTGATGCTATTGCAGTAGCTGGTGAAGTAATCACTATCCACAATGGTAGTTCTATGATGCCAAAAGTAATAGGGACAGGCTGTCTATTAGGAGCTGTTGTGGCAAGTTTTATTGGGCTTGATAAAGATAATGTCTTTAAGTCATTAGAAACTTCATTGCTAGCTTATAACATAGCTGGTGAATTTGCTGAAAAAAGACCTAATGGTCACCTACCAGGTACATATAAAGTTGAATTTATAAATTCATTATATGAAGTTACAGATGGTGATATTTCATTACATAAGAAGGTGAAAAGATATGTTTAATCCAGAGAGTTTGAAGTTATATTTTATTTGTGGAACAACTACTTGTAATGGAAGAAATTTATTAGAAGTAGTTGAAAAAGCTTTGGCAGGAGGGATAACACTATTTCAATTTAGAGAAAAAGGTAAGGGTGCATTAGAAGGTAAGGAGAAAGAAGACCTTGCTCGTGAGATTCAGAAGTTATGTAAAAATTATAACGTTCCTTTTATTGTAAATGATGATGTAGAACTTGCTTTAAAACTAAATGCTGATGGTGTTCATGTAGGTCAAGAAGATAGCGATGTTGAATTAATAAGAGAAAAAATGCCAGATGCTATATTAGGATTATCAATAGGAGATGAACTAGAGTATAAATCTTCTAATTTAAGTGTAGTAGACTACATTGGCGTAGGACCTATATTTTCTACTATTTCAAAAGATGATGCAGGAAAAGCTATAGGATATACTGGCTTAAAACAAATTAGAGAACTAGACAGAAGTTTACCTATAGTGGCAATAGGTGGAATAAGTAGAGATAAAATAAAACCTATTATGGATACCGGAATAGAAGGTGTTTCAATCATTTCAGCAATTTCATATGCTGATGATATTGAAAAAGAAGTATCCTTAATGTTAAAACAATTTAATTAAGCCTCCAAAATCAAAAAAGGATATACGTTAAGTATATTCTTTTTTTGTTAAACATATAAATTTTTTTAATTTAGTGTAATTTAGAGTATAATAAATATATAACTTATAAAGTTGGAGGTAAGTAAATGAAAGATATAATTTTAATTCATGGAACATGGTGTGATGGAAGTGTATGGGGAGAGTTTGCTACAGAATTAGAGAAATTAGGTTTAAGAGTGCATACTCCTAGCTTGCGTTATCACGATTTACCTTATAAAGAAGTAGAAGAAAAAGTCGCAAAGGTTAGTTTAAATGATTATGTTGAAGATATAGTTGAGTTAGTAGAAAGCTTAGATGAACCGCCTATCGTACTAGGGCATTCATTAGGGGGATTAATAGCTCAGCTAGTTGGTGTAAAAACAAAAGTAGAAGGTCTTATTTTAATGGGAACTGCTCCAGCTGCAGGTATTTTTGCATTTTATCCTAGTAAGATTGTATGTTTCTATAAACACTTCTTAAGATGGGGATTCTGGAAAAAATCAATGCC
>CAUUEM010000207.1:0-2717 GCA_963544045.1 uncultured Gemella sp.
TATTATTTTACCCATCCCGAAGATTTTAGCTCAATCTTTAGCATTTTGGTAAAGTATGGAAAAAGTACAAGTAAATATATTTTATCGAAAGGAGAGATATATGAGTGAAATAGTTATTAATGCTCAGAATTTATCTAAAAATTTTTATAATTTTGATTCAAGACTCCCATTTATCAAGAGATTTTTGAAACGTAATCAAATAACGATTCGAGCTGTTCAAGATATTAGTTTTACGATTAAGAGAGGGAGTATAGTTGGCTTTATTGGGAGTAATGGAGCTGGTAAATCCACAACGATTAAAATGTTGACTGGGACTCTTTATCCTAGTTCCGGAAAATTAGAAGTGAATGGAGAAATTCCATTTAAAAGAAGTATAAATTTTAGAAAAAAAATTTCAATAGTAGTAGGAAATAAATTACAGTTATTTCAAGATGTTTCGGCTATGGATTATTTTCAATTGATTGGTACTTTATATGAGGTAGAACCGGCGATTTTACAAGAACGAATTCAGGAATTAAGCAATTTGTTGAATGTAAAAGATCAGCTTTACCAGCAGGTCCGGACCCTCTCTCTTGGACAAAAAATGAAAATGGAGTTTATCGCGGCATCTTTAACAAGTCCGGAAATATTATTTTTAGACGAGCCTACTATAGGGTTAGATATACAGTCTAAAAAAGATATCAGAACATTTTTAAAGAAAATGAATGAAGAATGTCATACTACTATTATTTTAACGAGTCATGATATGGATGATATTTCGTCTGTTTGTGACGAATTAATCGTCATTGACAAAGGAAAAATTATTTTGCAGGAGTCAATGGATGTTATTTTATCTAAATTTTCTGATTTTAAATATTTAAAGATAAAAATGACATTAGATTTGGTACCAGAGTTATGCTCTGTTAAAGGAGTAGTAGTCATTTCTCAAACAAAATCGGAATGTATACTAAAAATACCTAGAGATTTTGTCTTTGAGACATTAGAATCAATCAATAAGCTTGTAGATATAGAAGATTTTGAAATATCAAATCTTTCTTTAGAAGAAATTATTTTACAAAACTATTTTACAAAAAAGGAGCACAATTGAAAAAAGAAATGTCTATTATTCTGATATCATTTCGATCTATTTTGAACTATAAATCAAGTGTACTATTGTTAATGTTACAGGCAAGTATACAAATTATGATATCAGTATTTTTATGGACGTATATATATCAGAGTAACCAGATAAATATAGCAGGATATGATTTTACCTCAATGGTTCAATACTATTTGGGGACTATAATTTTTTCATATTTTGTTTTTTATCCAGTTGATTGGGAAATCAATGACGATGTTCATTCAGGAAATTTTTTTAGCATATTAATAAAACCTGTTACTTTTTATAAGTATTATTTTTGTAAAATGCTTGGAGATAGGCTTGCTCATTTATTATTTATCATCATTCCTGTCATTTTATTCTCCAGTGTTTATTACAAGAATGAGTTATTAACCATTGAAATTCTTATTTTAGGAAGTATTGCAATTATTCTATCTATGGTTCTATGGTTTTTAATATCATGTTGTGTAGGTATGCTTTCTTTTTGGTTAGAAAATATATTTTTTGTCCTTACTGTTAAAGAAATAGTAATTCAGTTTTTATCAGGAATATTATTGCCTTTAAGTTTTTTTTCAAATAATTTTCGTCTGTTTTTAGATGTATTACCTTTTAAATACTTAGTATATGAACCGCTTCAGATGTTTAGTAATGATACATATAAATTAATAGACTATTTGAGAATTATTTGTATTCAATTGATTTGGTGCATCATTTTTTATATTATATCAAGATTCATATTGAGAAAAGGAGTGGAGCACTTCTCAAATGTGGGAGGATAAAATGTTTAGAATAAAAGTAATTTTTAGGCTACTTCATTTTGGTTTTAAATCTGATATGAATTTTCATTTTGACTTCTTTTGTGGTCTATTTTCGTCGATACTGTGGATTGGTTTACCTATTGTATTTTTTAGATTGATTTTCTTAAACATAGACTCTTTTAATGGTTGGGACTATTATCAAATTTTATTTTTGGTAGGTTCCTACACTATTGTAGATGGAGTTATGATGGGATTGTTAATTAGAAGTATGGGAATTTTAGAATCAGATATTTTGAGTGGTAACTTGGATCAAATTTTATTGAGGCCGTTTGATACTCAGTTGTTCTATATTTTTAGATCATTTAATTTAGTTCAATTCGTGAATACTTTTTTTGGTCTTGCGATCATTTTTATAAGTTATGGAAATTTAAATGTACATTTAAATTCATTAAAAATATTATTTTATATCCTTTCTTTAATGTGTGGTTGTATTATATATTATTCAATTTGGTTTCTAATAACGATTAGTTCATTTTGGTTCCCAACTAAATTTTCAAAAGTAGATGTATTTTTGAATTATATTGGAATTTCTAAGTATCCATATAATATTTTTACAGGTATTAACAGATTGATCACTATGTTATTTGTTCCCAATTTATTAATTGCCAATCCTGCAGTATTAATATTTTTAGGGAAAGATACATTGAACCTATTTTTCTATCAAATAGTTTTTACAGTTTTTTTGATTATTATCAGTCGTACAATTTTTAGAAAAGGATTGAAAAAATATGAAAGTGCAGGAAGATAAACAATGTTGTTCAGTTATATGTTTGACTAAAGGAAGTGATTCGCTGTACTTT
>CAUUEM010000208.1:0-2659 GCA_963544045.1 uncultured Gemella sp.
ATGTTTAATTTAGCAATGGTTTCCCTATGTTTACTTTAACTTGAGGGTAAATGTGATCTATATCATATTTATTATTATCAAATAGTTCATTAATATCAATACTTTCACCACTATACATACAACGACCTAATTGAGTATAATATAGATATAGTTTTTTAGCTTTTAGTTTTGATGGTTCTACTACGCTTAATCTATCTTTTTTGATTGAAAAATCAAGTGTACTATTTATTTCTTTTTCTAATTCTTTTATTTCTTTATCTTTAATATTTTTATAAACGGCTTCTAATTGTTTCTTTCTAGAATCAGTTGGCTTTTTATCAGCAGTATTACTTCTAGTTGTTTCGACAAATATTTTCGCTGGTACACAGCCTATTATTTTCTTCAATTCTTCAACTATTCTAATAGTTTGCCATATTGAGCGTTTTACCGCAGGACTTACATATAAATCTTCTAGTATATCTGGTGTGATTTCTGTAACTTCTCTTTGTAAAGTTTTATTAAAATCTTCTATTTGACTCATATAATCAAATCTATCCGCAAGAAGTTCCATAAATAAAATGTTATTATAACGCATAGCATTAATGATATTTAAGCATTCTCCAGTTTCTTCATTGAATAGTTTTTCACTTACTATTTCTGTTAGTAATTTTCTACTAAATCTTCCCCAATCTTTATATGTTAATCTAGACATTTTTGCTATTTCTTCTTTTGTATATTTATCTCCATATACTGCTTCTATTTTAGCTTTAATAAGTTTTCGAGATTCACCATATAAAGTAATCCATAGAATAATATTTTCCACATGTTCAGTATTGAATTTATCACCTAAAATCTTTTTAAAGTCTCTATATGATTTAAGATCATTTTTTACCGTTATATCTATACCGGAAATTTCACCTTTACCATTTATAAATCCTTCAGCTTTTAATAAATCCTTAATACTTTTTTTCGTAACTTTTTTACCTTGTTCTTTAAATAACTTCTCTATTATCGTATTTCGTGCTTCAATACTTATTCTATTACCATCATATCTAAGCGCATTAAGTTCATTTAATAATGCAAATTCTGAGTATAGTAATGAGTGTTTAGGTAAAACTTCTTCCCCTTTTAAATATGTACATTTATTAGTTAAATTAGTAATAAATTTTTCTGCACTTGCACTTTCATCAATTACTTTAGAATAATTCCAAGGTGTTACTGGTGTATTTTCCTTACCTTTATTTCGTACAGACCAAGCATATCCACCTTCATTAGCCTTTTTATGTGAATTTAGTGGTCCTACATAATAAGGTATTCTAAATTCAAGTAATTGAATAATTTTTTCTTTTACTGTATAACCACTTTCGTCTTTTTCTTTTAAGAAGCTATAGTATTTCTCTGCATTTTCTAATATTTTAATCAGTTCTTCTCTATGTATTTGATATGGTACTACTGAATTATCTTTTGTACGTTGTAATGGTAAGAAAGTTTCTAATTCTAAATCAGTAAGAATTTTATTTTTTTCTTCACTATCTTCAAGTTTTGCTAACTCTTTTACTAAAAACTTCTTAAAGTCATCATATGAACAACCTTTCCCTTCTTTACTATCCTTAATATAATTTACATAGTTAGTACCTTTATCATTATCTTCTTTAAAGATTATTCTATAAAGCTCATCTTTCTTTTCTTCTGAAAGCTTAGAATCACTTTTAACCAATGCTTTTAATTTAGCAAGATCAGCTTTATGCTTTTCAAACAATTCTACTTTCGATTCGGATAAAGTTTTACCTTCTTTTTTCACATCTGAAAGAATAATGCTATCATATACTAATTTTGCTAAGTCTAGTAATTCGATGTAATTTGATAGAATTTGTTCATAATCATGACGTACTTCTTCATACACTTTTTCTTTGAAAGATATTGATTTTACACTAGCGTCTAATTCTTTATATTCTTCAATAGCAAATATTTTATCTAAAGAACTTTTACCTCCTAAGATAACTCTAAAAACTTCTAGTAATTGTTTTTCTTTTGGAAATAGTTTTTTTAAACTATTAATTTTTTCAGTTAAATTCTTTTTCTCTATTGCTATATTTTTTATATTTTCTATAATTTCATTATTTACTTCTAAATCGTGATGTAGTATATCTAACTCTAATAATTCTTTTATTAGATTATTTATATTACCATCTTTAAAACTTTGGCCTTGTAATAAGAAGTGCCCTCTATTTTTCAGTATATGATGAATAGCTAAAAATACCTTTCTAATATCTGGTTCTTTTTCTGTCATTAAACTAGTTCTTAAATGATAAATAGTTGGGTATTCTTTGTAGTAATCTTTATCAGTATAATCTTTATCATTGAAAATAGCAAAAGGCACTTTATGAGTTTTATCTTCATAATGATATTTACTTTCTCTAAGTTTTAAGTAGAAATTAGAATCTACTCTTGCTATTTCTTCACTAAATAGTTCTTCTAATAAGTAAAGCCTCCATTTTCTTCTTGCTAGTCTTCTTCTATTAGAACGATATGTTCTTCTTTCTTGAGCGGTAGTAGCTTCTTCAAATAGCCTTACTCCCCATAGTCTTTTTTTATTTTTTCTAATAATCTTATATTCTGTATCTGTTGCAGCCCAACCAACACTCGCAGTACCAATATCTAACCCTAGATACCAAACTTT
>CAUUEM010000209.1:0-2651 GCA_963544045.1 uncultured Gemella sp.
GTTTTACTTCCGGTTTGCTTGGTGTTGTTGGATCCTCTGGTTTTACTTCTGGTTTACTTGGTGTTGTTGGATCCCCTGGTTTGTTAAGAGCTACTACACCATCTTCAACATCGTATGAAACTACAACTTTTAGATTACTTTTATCTAGACTGAATGTTCGCTCCACATTTTTTCTCACTACCGCTGTATTTGGTAATGTTTTTATTTTCTTAACTAAATTTTCTTTTACTCTATCTAATTGTTCTTTTGTTAACTCTTTTGTTATGCTTTCTCCTGCTTTTAATTTATCCACATGATATGTTGCTACTTTTACTCCATCTAGCGTGATTTTTGCATCAATATTACTTATATCTTTTGTTGCAGTTATCTCTATCAACGCTCTGTCTTCATGTTCTACTACTTTTATTTCTACATCTTGAGTTACTTCTACCTCTATTTTATCTTTTGCTTGTACTTCCATTTTCCCTAATGGCTGCACTCCACTTAGCGTACTAGCCCCTATCACTACTGAAGCTACTCCTATACTTATTTTTCTTATTGAAAATAATTCTTTTTTTCTAAATAAGTTTTTTACCATACTTTAAAATCTCCTACAAATTTTATCTTTATTATTATTCTAATTATATTTATTTCAACAGTAACAATTTAAACTTTATTACAAATTCTTATTAATTTTTATGCTTTTGTTACAAGATTAAGTTGGAATACTGGTTCATCCGTACCTACTTTAAATACCACAGTATCCCCATCCATATCTCTAATTTCTACATCTTGTTCATAGACATAATTACCATTATTTTTTACCTTTATAGTGTAAGTATCGCCTATATTAACCTCAATACCTGTTAATAAAGCATTTGAACTTCTTATAGTAACAATATCACTAGGATTTTTTTTATTCACAAACTCAAAATCCATCTCATCTAATGCTGGAAGTCCATTTTTAGAAACTATCATTTGAGAAATAGTTCCTTTTTTCACCTTTTGTTCTTCTTGGGTATTAGAATTTTCTTTTTTATTTTGTACAGATATTGTTTCTATAACTTCATTAGTTTTTGCATCGTGTAGAACTATATACCCATCTAAGTCTTTTGCTTTAACTAATCTTTCACTAAAAGTATAACTATTATTTTCTTTTATTGTAAGTTTGTATTCTTCATTTAAATACAACTCTTCGCCACTTAACATAGCTACTCCTGTTGTTTGTTCTACTACTTCGTTTGGATGTTTCACATTAATAAATTGGAAAGTTAATTCATCCAACACCGGTCCATTATCTCCTGATACAAATACAGGTTCCACCGCTACTTTTGTTCGATTTTCTGGTTGATTTTTAATTTTTTCCAATGCTTTTGTTAAATCATTTAGATATCCAGCTACATAAATAGGTAATGTTTCTGGTTTTGCTAATTCTTCCTTCGCAGAATTTAATATATCACGAAGATCTTTTATTTCTCTTGTTTTTAATATTCCTTCTGCTTCTTTGATTCTTTCTTGTAATTCAATTTTTAAATGATTAAGATCTATTTTTTTTACAACAAAAACTGGAATATTTTCTCCATTGTTATTAAAAGTACTATACTCTCCACTAGTATAGTTTACTTTTCCTTCTTCAGTTACAAATAAGGTTACTGCATCTGGCTTGAATTGCCAGTTAAACTGATCATTTTTTGATATATTTACTATATAGTCAACCCCATTTACTTTACTTTCTAAATTAAGTGTAACTATTCCATTTTCATCTGAACAAGCATTCTTTAATGTAGTTATTTTTGTTCTGATTCCATTCGCTGAAAGTTCTACACCTTTTACAGGATTCCCTTGTTCATCCACTACTTTAAAATGAGCTTGGGTCATTTTTGCTTTATTATCATTAATTTTTTCTTCTTTAAACTCTATTATTCCTGCAGTTGGTGATGTTAATACTTTATTGTCAATTGTTTTAATTTTTCCATCTTTATCAGTGGTAAATACAACATTATCTCTTAAGAAAGGTTTATCTCTCTTTTGTATTCTTAAGTCATATTTTGTATTTGGTTTTAAACTTTTTGCATCAAATATCAGTTCTCCTGAACCATTTGTTTTAGCTTCTTTTACTATATTAGGAATATTTCTATCAAACTCAAATAATCTAAATGGCACATCTTTAAACGGTTTATCATCTGTTGTTACTACTTTAACTACTAGTTTATCTAATGTAACCTCATTTAGTTTTTCAAAGCTAGATATTTTTTCTTTTACCAATAATGTTTCAATAAATTCATCAGTCTTTGCATCATGTAACACCATAAATCCATCTAGATTTTTCACTTTTACTAATCTCTCGGTAAAAGTATAACCTGCATTATCTTTAAGCGTAAGTTTATATTCTTCACCTAAATACAATTCTTCTCCACCTAACATTGCTAAATTTGTTGTTTGTTCTACGATTTCTTCTGGGTGTTTTACATTAGTAAATTTGAAAGTTAAATCCGCTAAAACTGGCTCTACACCTTTAGAAATAAATGCTGGTTCTACCGTAACTTTTATTCTTTCCTCTGGTTTTACTTCTGGTTTACTTGGTGTTGTTGGATCCTCTGGTTTTACTTCCGGTTTACTTGGTGTTGTTGGATCCTCTGGTTTTACTTCTGGTTTGCTTGGTGTTGTTGGAT
>CAUUEM010000210.1:0-2623 GCA_963544045.1 uncultured Gemella sp.
AGTACTTTTTCTGGTGGAGAAAAGACTAGATTATCAATGGCGAAACTTCTATTAAGTGAACCAGATTTACTTATCCTTGACGAACCAACCAACCATCTTGATATGGAAAACGTTGCTTGGTTAGAGAATTATCTTAGTTCATATAATGGTGCGATTGTAATAGTCAGTCACGATAGATATTTTCTAGATAAGGTAGTAAATGTTGTTTATAACTTAGAATTTGGTAAGCTAAAAAAATATGTAGGAAATTACTCTAAGTTTTTAAAACAATATGAGGAAGATTATGAAAAACAATTAAAGGAATTCACTAGTCAGCAAAAAGATATTAAGAGATTGGAAGAATTCGTTCAAAAAAATATAGCTCGTGCTTCTACTAGTAAAATGGCGAAAAGTCGTCAGAAAGTACTAGATAAAATGGAACTTATTGATAATCCTAAAAAAGACGACAAGGCTGCAAATATTGAATTTAAAATTAAAGAACAAAGTGGTCGAGATGTCTTAATGATAGAAAATTTAAAAGTTGGTTATGATGGAAAACAAGTAGGTAATGCTTATAATTTTTCTGTTTATAAAGGTGATAGAATCGCAATAGTTGGAAGAAATGGTATAGGGAAGTCAACCCTTATTAAAACAATAGCTAAAAAACAAAATGCCCTAGGTGGTAGTGTCCATTATGGTAGTAAAGTATCACTAGGATACTATGATCAAAAGCAGGCTGAGTTTGAGTCATCAAAAACAATATTAAATGAATTGTGGGATGAATATCCTTTGATGAAAGAAGCTGAGGTAAGAACAGTACTTGGACGATTCTTATTTAGAGGAGATAGTGTCTTGAAAATTGTTCGAGACTTATCTGGTGGAGAGAAAGCTCGTTTGCAATTAGCTAAGCTAATGCTTGAAAAAAATAATTTGTTAGTTTTAGACGAACCAACTAACCACTTAGATATTACTAGTAAGCAAGTACTAGAAGATGCCTTAGAAAATTATGAGGGGACAATCGTATTTGTCAGTCATGATAGGTACTTTATTAATAAAATAGCTAATAAGGTATTAGATATTACTGAAGATGATTATAGTATATACTTAGGTAATTATGATTACTACTTAGAAAAACGTGAACAAGAGTTAATAGCTAAAAAATTAAAAGAAGAAAAAACTGAGGAAGTTCAGGAGAAAGTTGTTAATGATTATGTTCTAGGAAAAGAAGAGAAAAAACGAATTCGTAAGTTAGAAAGAACACGTGAAGAACTTCTAGAGAAAATAGAATCATTAGAGGAAAAAGTTTCTTTAGTTAATAATGAATTAACAAAAGAAGAAGTTTATACAGATGCTATTAAAGTACAGGGATATAATGAAGAACTAAGAAGTTTGAATCAAGAAATAGAAGATTTAAATAATACTTGGTTAGAAATAGAAGAAGAGTTAGAGAGTTTACAGTAGATAATATGGAAATAAAAATAACTACATATACAGACAATGAAAAAGTCTATGAAGATAAACATTTCGGAGAGTTTTCAGAAGAAATAAGCTCTGAAAAAATAGTATATAATGATAAAAATGAAAAAAAAATAAAAATTTTTATTGACAAAATCAAAGAAAGTGTTAGTATAGAGAAAGACAATTTAAAAACACACATTGGATATAACCGTAAAAGTAGTGATTATAACACTATTTATGGTAATGTGAAATTAGATACACAATTAGTTTCTATGGAGAAAAAATCAAGAAACAATTTAGTTATGTATGAAATTGTCTATAATATATTTTTTGATAGAAATGAAAAACAACAAAATAAATTAAAAATATTAATTAAAAAAAATTAGGAATAGAATTATTTGGAGGAACTTTTTGTGAAAAATAAGATAATAGAATTGTTACAAAGTTCCTTGGCTAAGTTGGAGATAAGCGGAGTAGATATTTATGTAGAAACTCCAAAGAATAATGATAATGGAGATTTCTCTTCTAATATTGCTATGCAATTGACAAGAGTACTAAAGAAAAATCCAAGAGTTATTGCCGAGGAAATTATTAGTAATATACCTGAGGATGAATCAATAGAAAAAATCGAAATAGCAGGACCTGGATTTATTAACTTTTATGTTAAGAAATCAAGTTTAGGAAGTGTTATTAGTAAAATTTTAACTGATAATGAGAAGTATGGAGAAAATAATGTAGGTCAAGGGAAAAAAGTTCTTTTAGAATATGTTTCAGCTAACCCTACAGGAACACTTCATGTTGGACATGCTAGAAATGCAGCATATTCTGATTCATTAGCTAGAATTATGAAAAAATCAGGATACGACTTATCTCGTGAATATTATATTAACGATGCAGGAAATCAAATTAATAACTTAGTTATTTCTGCAATTGTACGTTATAAACAAGCTTTAGGATTAGAAGCGGAACTTCCAGAGGATGCTTATCATGGTGAAGATATTAAAGTTCTTGGTCAAAAATTAAAAGATGAATTTGGAGATTCTCTATTAGAAAGAGAAGATCTAGAGAGCTTTATTCGCGATTATGCTGTAGCATATGAAATGGAAAATATAAAAAAAGACCTAGGTGATTTTGGATTAGAGTATGATGTTTACTTTAGTGAAAAATCATTATATGAAAATGGATT
>CAUUEM010000211.1:0-2602 GCA_963544045.1 uncultured Gemella sp.
ATTGCACATATTGACCACGGGAAATCGACTCTTGCGGATAGAATTTTAGAGAAAACTCGTGCGTTAGAACAACGTGAGATGAAAGCACAACTTCTTGACTCTATGGATATTGAAAGAGAAAGAGGTATAACAATTAAACTTAATGCTGTGCAATTACAATATACTGCTAAAAATGGTGAAGAGTATATTTTTCACCTAATAGACACACCGGGACACGTAGACTTCACTTATGAAGTATCTCGTTCATTAGCAGCGTGTGAAGGAGCAATCTTAGTAGTAGATGCTGCTCAAGGTATAGAAGCTCAAACTTTAGCTAACGTATATTTAGCATTAGATAATAATTTAGAAATTATTCCAATAATAAATAAAATAGATTTACCTGCTGCAGATCCTGAGAAGGTGAAAACAGAAATTGAAGATGTAATTGGTCTTCCTACTGATGATATCGTTCTTGCTTCTGCAAAAGCTGGTATCGGTATTGATGAAATACTAGAACAAATAGTTGAATATATCCCAGCTCCAACAGGAGATGCAGGTGAACCACTGCAAGCATTGATTTTCGACTCATTATATGATGCTTATCGTGGAGTTATCGTTTCTGTACGTATTAAAAACGGTACAGTTAAAGCTGGTGATAAAATTAAGATGATGGCAACTGGAGGAGTGTTTGAAGTTACTGAGGTAGGTATTCATACTCCAAAAGAAAAAATTGTTGATGAACTTACTGCAGGTGATGTAGGATTTATTTGTGCATCTATTAAAAATGTAAGTGAAACACGTGTAGGGGATACTATTACTCTTGCTAATAATCCTGCAAAAGAAGCATTACCTGGATATAGAAAATTAAATCCAATGGTATTCTGTGGATTATATCCAATCGATTCATCAAAATATAATGATTTACGTGAAGCATTAGAAAAACTAGAACTTAACGACTCAGCACTTCAATATGAAGCTGAAACTTCTCAAGCTCTTGGATTTGGATTTAGATGTGGATTCTTAGGAATGTTACATATGGAAATAATTCAAGAACGTATTGAGCGTGAATTTAATATCGATATTATTGCTACTGCACCATCGGTTATTTATAAAGTTGAAAAAACTGATGGAACTATGGTAGATGTGTCTAACCCATCTGAAATGCCAGATCCACAAAAAATCAACAAGATTACAGAACCGTTTGTTAAAGCAAGTATTATGGTACCAAATGATTATGTAGGCGCTGTTATGGATCTTTGTCAGAAGAAGCGTGGTATTTTCTTAAATATGGAATATATTGATGATACAAGGGTAAATATCACTTATGATATACCTTTATCAGAAATCGTATTTGACTTCTTTGACCAATTGAAATCAAATACAAAAGGTTATGCATCATTTGACTATGAACTTACTGGATATAAAGATAGTAACCTAGTTAAGATGGATATTCTTCTTAATGGAGAACAGGTCGATGCACTTAGCTTTATCGTTCACCGAGAATTTGCATATCAACGTGGTAAAGTTATTGTTGAAAAACTTAAAAAACTTATTCCTAAACAACAATTCGAAATTCCTATCCAAGCAGCAATTGGAAACAAAATTATCTCTCGTGAAACAATTAAGGCAATGCGTAAAAATGTACTTGCAAAATGTTACGGAGGGGATATTAGTAGGAAACGTAAACTATTAGAGAAACAGAAAAAAGGTAAAGAGAGAATGAAAGCTGTTGGTAGTGTAGAAGTTCCTCAAGATGCCTTTATGGCTGTTCTAAAAATGGATGAAGAATAATGAAGAATACACCGCGCGGAGTATACATTCATACTCCATTTTGTAAGTATATTTGTTCATATTGCGACTTTAATAAATTTTATATTCAAAGACAACCAGTTGATAAATATATAGATTGTTTAATTAAAGAAATAGAAACAATAGAGCAAGTATCGAATATAGAAACTATTTATATTGGTGGTGGAACACCAAGTGCCCTAAGTGATGAACAATTACATCGTCTTTTAACTGCACTTAGAAAAAAAATTCCAGGACAACTTCGCGAATTTACATTTGAAGCCAACCCTGAGGATCTTGTTGATTCTAGGGTTGCTTTAGTGAAAGAGTATGGAGTTGATAGAATAAGTATGGGAGTGCAAACTTTCAACAATGAGTTACTACAAATACTAGGACGTGGACACGTTGCAAATGATGTTGATATGGCAATTAATAATTGTAAAAACCATGGAATTGAAAATATTAATGTAGACCTTATGTTCTCGCTTCCGAAACAAACTATGGAAGATTTATACGATAGTATGAAAAGAGTAGTATCTTATGATATTAGTCATGTATCATGTTATTCACTAATACTAGAACAAAAAACTAAGTTATATAACCAAGTTCGTGATAAAAAGGTAGTATTACCATCAAATGAAACTGAAGAACAAATGTACAATGAAGTTATTAATTTCTTAACTGAAAATGGTTATGAACAATATGAAATAAGTAATTTTGCCCGTCCAGGACACGAAAGTATCCATAATAGCAGCTATTGGAAAAATATAGAATATTATGGACTTGGAGCTGGTGCTCATGGCTATGTAGATGGTATACGCTATGCGAACCAAGG
>CAUUEM010000212.1:0-2588 GCA_963544045.1 uncultured Gemella sp.
TCTAGTAATTTAGAAAGATTACTATACTATGTAAGTGGTTGTGATAATGCTTATGTAGCTAGTCTAATGAAAGACTTAAAAGAAACTGGACGTTTTGAAGTGACAAAAGAAATACTTAATAGAATTCAAGAAAAATTCCAAACTGGTTTTGCTGATGATCTTGATACTAAACAAACTATTAAGAAAATCTACGAAAAAGATTCTTACTTATTAGATACACATACTGCAGTAGCCTATAAGGTGTTATTAGATAACTTAGATAAAGAACATGTTAATGTTGTTTTATCTACTGCATCTCCATATAAATTTACAGAAAGTGTCTACACCTCTTTAAATGAAGCTACTAATGAAGATGAGTTTACTCTTATGAATAAACTTCACGAACAAACTAAAGTAGCTATCCCAGAAAACTTAAAAGACTTAGATAAAAAAGAAATTAGACATAAAGATGTCATTAATAAAAACGAAATGAAAAAATATATTTTAGAGAAATTAGGTGATTTATAATGGTTAATGTTCGCGTACCTGCAACTTCTGCTAATGTTGGTTGTGGTTTTGATAGTTTAGGTATCGCACTTACACTCTACACTACTTTTGGATTTGAAAAGTTAGATAAAGGTGTGGAATTTGTTGGATTTGAAGAGCGTTTTTCTAATGAAGACAACTTAGTGTATCAGACATTACTAACAACGTTAAAAAAATTAAATAAAACTATTTCAGGTGTAAGAATTTCTATAGAAAATGATGTTCCTATCTGTCGTGGTTTAGGTAGTAGCTCTACATGTGTTGTTGCTGGAATATATGGAGCTTATTTATTAACTGATACCTCTGTAGACAAACAAGAAATATTTACAATTGCTAATGAGATTGAAGGTCACCCAGACAATGTATCACCTGCAATCTTTGGTAGCTTAAGTTCTTCTTGTACTACAGACAATAAAGAAGCAGTAACTGTAAAATATGATGTTGATGAAAGATTTAACTTCTTAGCTCTTATACCAGACTTTGAAACATCAACAGAAGAAGCACGAAAAGTTATGCCTGAAAATATTAAACTACAAGATGCTATTTACTCATTATCTCGTCTTGGTTCAGTTATTAAGGCATTTGAAACTTATGATTTAACACTTCTAAAAAAAGTTATGGGTGATAAAATACATGAACCATATAGAAAAGTAATCATCCATGAATATGACGAAGTTAAAAATATCTGTGAAAGTATAGATAGTGCAGCATTCTTTATTTCAGGTAGTGGTTCAACACTTATGAATATTGTAAGTGATGAAAAAAATATTGAGAAAATCCAATCAGAATTAGATAAATTAAATTATAATTGGAAAGCTATTCTACTTAAAGTAGATAAAGAAGGAACAGTTGTTCTAAATTAATTTTTTAAAATAAGAAAATTAACTTAGCTCACAGAGTTATTAGATTAAATAAAATATTATACAAATACAAGGAGAGAAAAATTATGCAAAAATCAAGAGTAGCCGTATTAGGTGCAACAGGAATGGTAGGTCAACGTTTATTAGTATTATTAGAAAACCACCCATATTTTGATGTAGTTAAACTAGCTGCATCACCTCGTTCTGCTGGAAAAAAATATGCAGACTTAATGGAAAACCGTTGGAAATTAGATCAACCTATCCCAGAATATACTAAAGAATTAGTAGTAGAAGATTTATATAAAATTGATGAAGTATCAAAAGATATCGATATGGTCTTTTGCGCAATAAACTTAGACAAAGAAGCACTAGTTAAACTAGAAGAAGATTATGCTAAACATGAAGTTGTAGTCGTTTCTAACAACTCAGCAAATAGAAATAAAGAGGATATTCCTATGATTATCCCTGAAATTAACTCAGCTCACTTAGATGTTATTACTTCTCAAAGAGAACGTCTTGGAACAAAAAAAGGATTTATTGTTACTAAACCTAACTGCTCTATCCAAAGTTATGTACCAATATTTGAAGCAATAAAAGAATATGGTATTAAAGAAGCATCTATTTGTACTTACCAAGCTATCTCAGGAAGTGGTAAAACATTCAACGAATGGCCAGAAATGGTAGAAAACATCATTCCTTACATTGGTGGAGAAGAAGAGAAAAGTGAAAAAGAACCACTTAAAATTTTCGGGGAAGTAAAAGATGGAAAAATTGTTCCAACAGATTCTATGAACCTTTCTGCTCAATGTATTCGTGTTCCAGTACTTGATGGACACCTTGCTTGTGTATCATTCAATTTAGAAAATAATCCAGGACTAGAAACTTTAGTTGAAAAAATTAAAAACCATGTTCCAGAAATTTCTAAATATGAACTACCATTAGCACCAACACCATTCATTAAATACTATGAAGAAAATGATCGTCCACAACCAGTTCTAGATCGTGATAACGAAAAAGGAATGCAAATTACTATAGGTCGTCTTCGTGAGGATAACCTATTTGATTACAAATTTGTAGGACTTTCTCACAATACACTACGTGGGGCAGCTGGAGGAGCAGTATTGACTGCAGAATTAATCAAAAAATTAGGATACTTAGATTAATAAACAAAAGAGGTATGGCCTTAACCATACCTCTTTTTTA
>CAUUEM010000213.1:0-2586 GCA_963544045.1 uncultured Gemella sp.
CATCCATAAGTTTAAACTAAATATATATGTGTCCAGAATTTTGGGTACACATCAAACTTGTTCACTTTTTTATTGAATATCAAACTCAAGTTGTTTTTCACGAGAAGAAATAATCTTAAATTGACCATTAGTCAGGTTGGCAATCCACGTTTCAAAATTACTATAGTCTTCTTGCATTACATATATTATATATATAAGTTTATCAGTATAATCAATATTATTAACAATAAAATTAGTTTTATCTATTTCGTATTCTATTTTACCATTTAAACTATAATCTATCTCTAGTTTTATTTCAAATGCATCTTTTCTTTCAACTAATGTAGCATTTTTTAATGCATTAATAACCCCACCACCATAAGCTCGAACTAACCCACCTGTACCTAATTTTGTGCCACCATAATAACGTATAACAGTAGCGCAGACATTTTTTATATCATTTTTAATAAGGACATCAAGCATAGGTGCGCCAGCAGTGCCACTAGGTTCTCCATCATCATTTGCTCTAGTTATCTCATTATTGTCCCCAACAACATAACAAGAACAAACATGAGTTGCATCATAATGTTTTTTTTTCATTTTTTGGATAAAATCACGAGCCTCTTCTTCATTATTTACTCTAATAAGATGAGTTATAAATGTAGATTTTTTTTCTACAAATTCATCATAAGAATTTTCTTTAATTGTAATAAAAGTCTTTCCCATATAAACTCCTTAAAGATTTAAAATTTTCTTACGTATGTATAATTATTATATAGGTTATAAAAAAAGTCAATAAGTTAGTTTAGAAATAAAAAAAGAGAACTTAGAAATATAATTATTTCTAAGTTCTTAACTTTAGTTATTTTTATTACTATTATTATCAGGTTTATTTTCATTACTTACAGTAGGATCATTATTAAGATCAGATTTATTTAGTTTATCTGGCAGGTTTGCAAGTAAATCTTCGGCTGCTAATTCGGCTAATGATACGATAGGATAGTTACTTTTAGGAAGTAAATTTTTAATTCTATATTCTTTTATACCAATTGTTATATGTCCTTGATAGTAGATATTTAGTAAATCAGTTGCATTAGGCAAGTCTAAATCTAAATTATTTCTTAGGGCAGATGATGCATATAGGATAGAGGTTGGCTTTGGATAATAATAATAAACTCCATTGTACATTACATCATAGCCCTCTATTCTATGAGAAATAATTTCCATGTCATTGTTAATAAACATTTTGATTGCTGATGAAATCTGTGTTGTAGTAAGGTTGTGTTCTACATTATCACCTGCAATATTAATGACATCATTAATTTTAGTTAATGCATTTAGGCTTTTAGCTTTATTTATTAAAGCGTGTATTGCCTGAAGTTGGCGTTGTCCTCGTTCTATATCACTATCATAGTATCTACTACGAACAAAGGCAAGCGCTTGTTCACCGTTTAATGTGTGCCAACCTTTAGTTAGTGTGATAGTATTTTCATCACCGTTAGCATTTTGCTCATTCATATCAAACGGGACGTAAAGATCTATTCCTCCTAAAGCATCTACAGTTTGTACAAACGCTTTAAAATTTATCATTACGTAGAAATTTACAGGTGTATCAAGTAAATTTTCTACAGCATTTACGGTTCCCTTGACATCATTATATGCGTGAGCGTGAGTAATTTTATCATAGAAGTAAGCGTTATTATTATTTTCATCATCTTTTTCACGCATTAGTGTAAGTGAATCTCGTGGTATACTAACCATATCCATACGTTTTTTTTCTTTATTAATTGTGGCAAGAATTATTGAATCAGTCCTACTGTCTTCACGTGTTTGACCTGCAGCAGCACGAGAATCATTTTCATCAATTCCTAACATTAGAATAGAAAATTTATTAAAGTTAGGATCAACTTCTGTAAGATAATCTGATTTTTTATAACCTTTATTTGCTGATGTAGTAAAATTATATAATGTATAACCTGCAAAGACTACTGTTGAAAATAAAAGAAAGGAAAGTAAAGAAATCAATATGGTTTTTAATTTTCCTTTTTTCTTTTTTTGTTGTTCTTGTTCATGTCTTTTTCTATCTCTTCTTGATATTCGTTCATCCATTTTTAAAATAACCTCTTTATAAATAACATTTAACTTTTTAATTATACTACAAATGCTATAGTATTACCACAAAAAATATTGAGTAAGGGAAAATCTTTGATAAAATTTTAACTATATATTAAAATAAAATTAGTAAAGTATTTTTTAGGAGTTTATTATGCCAGAATTACCCGAAGTTGAAAATATAAAACTAGGTTTAGAAGATAGTTTAAAAAATAAAAAAATTTTAAGTATTACTTATTCTGATACTATTAAAGAAGGGCATGAATTAAATAAAATGCCAATAGTAAAACAAAATCTTATTTATTTTTCAAGTAATGTAGTAGGGAAAGAAATAAAAAATTTATCTAGACGTGGAAAATATTTATTCTTAACTCTAGATAATGGATATATTGTTACTCATTTTGGTATGACGGGTGCTTTTTTTGTAGTGAAGGATATATCTGAAATTACAAATAAAAATTATTATAAACATAGACATGTAATATTTGAATTAGA
>CAUUEM010000214.1:0-2575 GCA_963544045.1 uncultured Gemella sp.
CATAATAATACCCCTTTCACCGGTTTGTCCAGTAAAAGGGGTACATATCATATTAAGATATCTCTATTTTTTACTATTATTTTTTAAATTTTTTATGTGTTTCTGTATAGAAAAGTAATCCTGCTAATGTAAGTGCTACACCACTTATTGCTAAAACAAATTGAGTAATGATGGCGGCGAATACAATATAAGCACCGCCGATAATAGCGATTAAAGGCACTATTGGGTATAGAGGTACTTTATATGGTCTTGGTAAATTTGGCTCTTTCTTTCTAAGAACAAATATAGCAAAGAATGTTAAAATGAAGAAAATCCAGATAGTGAATAGTAAGAAGTCTGTTAATGTATCAAATTCCCCTGTGAACATCATTGCAATTGAAAGAACAAGTGTAGCTAATGCAGATACGTAAGGAACGTGGAAGCTATTTAGTTTCATCCAAGCTTTTTTAAGTGGTATTTGATCTTTCGCAGCCATTGCGTAAGGAACACGCATAGCAGTCATTGTGAATCCATTCATTGTACCATAAACACTTATCATGATACCTATAGTAACAATTTTTCCTCCATTAGGTCCAAACAATTTTTGAGCAACATCATTTGGAACATTACCGTTACCAGCTATTTGATCCATTGGCATTGTCATAAGGTAAGCTACGTTTATTAGTAAGTATACAGCTGTGATGAATAAAAGACCGTATAAAATTGCTCTTGGTAAATCACGTTTAGGATCTTTCATTTCTCCAGCAATTGTTCCAACGTTAATCCAACCATCATATCCGTACATTGCAGCTAACATAGCAGTACCTAAGGCAGCTAAAGCAGAACCACTAGCAGTAGAAGTACTTCCAGATGAAGGGAAAAGTTCAATTGTAGTCGGATTTGGTTGAATTAATCCGAAAAGAATAATTGCTATAATAGGTATTAATTTACAAATTGTAGCAAATGTTTGAATACGACCACTTGCCTTACTACCAAGTAAGTTTAAACCAGTTACTGTTGCTGCACCACAAGCACCGACTAGTATAGAATATTTTTTATCTATTTGGAATAAGTTAGTAAACTGTGTAGCAAAAATAGCAGCGGCAGCAGCAATACTAGCTGGATAATAAATAACAGCTTGTGCCCATCCAAGTAAGAAAGAAGTAGTCTTTCCATAAGCGCGTTCTACCCAAACTATCATACCACCGGTTTCAGGAATAGCAGCTGCTAATTCAGCTGTTGTTAAACCTGCACAAATACTTATAATCCCTGCTAATACCCAGGCTAATAGTCCAAGGCTGACATTACCAGTTGTCTTATAAATTACAGCGGCTTTAAAAAATACACCCGATCCAATTACTACTCCTACAACAGTGGAGAAGGCTCCAAAGAAGCCGATTTCTTTTTTTAAACCATGCATATAAAAACTCCTTTAAAATAATATTAATGTATATAAATACTTTTGAGTAGATAATAGTGATAAGGATTGTTCACTTAACTCTAATATCTAACCGCTTTGAAAATGTTTTCTAGCATATCCATTATATATTATTTTAATCGATTTAACAATAGTTTTCATAGAAAAAAATGTTAAATTTTCTAACATAAATTTGACAAACAGAAATTAAAAAATCAAATGTAATTATTTTCTAATTTTTAGAGAAGTAAAATAATAAGTTATACGAATAGATAATTCTTGTTTAATGTTAAAAGATTAATATAAAAAAATAAAAAAAGTAAATAAAGATTTAACAAAAAGCGGATAAATATGGTATAATAGTGTGTATGTGAAAAATACTAGATAAAACTAGAGAGGAAAAAAACATGACAGAAGAAATTAAAGTAAATGATGTACAAGAACTTAACGATCAAATGCTTGTTCGTCGTGAAAAAATGGAATCTATGCGTGAACATGGACTTGATCCATTTGGTACAAAATTTGAAAGAACACATCTTTCTAATGAATTAGTAGAAGAATTCGATAAATTTAGTAAAGATGAATTAGAAGAAAAATCTGTAACTGTTACAATTGCAGGACGTATAATGACAAAACGTGGAAAAGGAAAAGCAGGTTTTGCGCATGTTCAAGATTTAGGTGGACAAATTCAAATTTATGTTCGTCAAGATAGAGTAGGAGATTCTTATGAATATTTTAAAACTCTTGACTTAGGAGATATAGTAGGTGTTACTGGAGTTCTGTTTAAAACAAATGTAGGAGAATTATCAGTAAAAGCAGATAAATTTGAAATTTTAACAAAAGCATTAAGACCACTTCCAGATAAGTTCCATGGACTTAAAGATGTAGAAGAAAGATATAGAAGAAGATATGTTGATTTAATTATGAATGAAGATAGTAAAGAAACATTTATTCTTCGTTCAAAAATTATTCAAATAATGCGTAGTTATTTGAATGAACGTGGATATTTAGAAGTAGAAACTCCAATGATGCATACTATTGCAGGAGGAGCTGCTGCTCGTCCATTCGTAACTCACCACAATGCGTTAGATATGGAATTATTTATGCGTATAGCTCTTGAATTGCCATTAAAACGTCTAATAGTTGGTGGTTTAGAAAAAGTTTATGAAATTGGTCGTG
>CAUUEM010000215.1:0-2571 GCA_963544045.1 uncultured Gemella sp.
GTGCAGGAGATATTGTTACTATTATCTTTACTGCAGCATTAGCAACTGCATTTATTTTACTTATTGGAAACAAAACACAAGGTTACGCAGTATTAGTATTACCTACTCTAAGCCTTGTTGTAATTGGTGGTATAGGAAGATATTTACTTCCATTTTTCGCAGGACTTACTAAAGTACTAGGAGACGGAATTAAACATTTATTAACTCTACAACCTATTATACTAACAATATTAATAGCGATTATTTTTGCTTGTCTAATTGTTACACCGATAACATCAGTTGGTATAGCACTAGCGATCAATATTGACGGTATTGCATCTGGAGCAGCAAACCTTGGTATTTGTGCATGTGGATTTACACTTGCTATTGCTGGTTGGGCAGTTAACTCAAAAGGTATCTGTCTTGCTCACTTTATTGGATCTCCAAAGATTTCTATGGCAAATGTTTTTGCAAAACCAAAAATCATGTTACCAGTAATCTGTAGTGCAGCTTGCACAGGAGTACTAGCCGCTATCTTTAATATTAAAGGTACAGCAATGAGTGCTGGTTTTGGATTTAGTGGTTTAGTTGGACCATTAGCTCACCTAGCGACTACTAACGGTGGAGCTTATGAAATAATTAAAGCCGTGATAATCTTTGCAGTAGTTCCGATTATAACTGGATACCTATTTGTAAAACTATTTACAAAAGTAATCCCAATTATAAAACCAGAAGACTACAAAATTAATATGTAATACAATAAACCTTATTACTTTTTAAGAGTAATAAGGTTTTTTATGTAGGAAACTATATTCTATAAAATTAATCTTTTTTAAGCTATAATATATTTATAATTCTATCTTACTTTTAAGGAGTAACTATGCTTGAACTTATTAAAAATAAAAAAGTTAATATCTACACTAACTTAAATGGGAATAATCCACTAATTCCTATAGCGACTGATGAACTATTTCTTCGTCAAGTACTAACTAATAATGAGTGTATTCTACATATTCATTCTTTAGAAAATTCCGCTATTTTAGGAACACCTGACACACGTGTCCCATATTTTAAAGAAGCTCTAGATTCATTTTATAACAATAATCTAATCCCTGCAGTAAGAAATATCGGTGGTTTAGGTATTATAGCCGACACAGGAGTTATAAGTTTTTCTATAATTATGAAAATAAATCCAAGTACATTTTCTTTAAACGCTGGTTATAACCTTATGACTGAATTTATTAAGGAGATATTTCCAGAAGCATCAAGCAAGATTCAAGCGGTAGAAATTAGTAATTCATATTGTCCAGGTGATTTTGACTTAAGCATAAATGGTAAAAAGTTTGCCGGTATTGCCCAAAGAAAAGTAAAAGAAAATGTCGTAGTTTCTATTTATCTTAGTTTATTTGGTAATCAACAAAATCGTACTAGAATAATGAAAAAATATTATGAAGCTGGTCTTAAAGATCAAGAGATAAAATACAAATATCCAAAAATAGATATTAACTGTATGGATACGCTAGAGAACTTACTTAATAAGAGTCTAACTACAAAAGAGTTATTAGAAAGAATGTTAAGAGTACTTCACTCTTTAAACTGTAAAATAAAAAAGGGAAATTATTCAAATAAAATGATAGAAGATTATGAGGAAATATTTAAACAGACTAAACAAAGAAACAGTAAACTACTGCATGGTGAATAAAACAAAAAAGCTAGTATAGAATTAAAATCTATACTAGTTTTATTTTAATTAAATATCGGTATAAATGCAAAGATCACAGCTATTACAATAGCTGGTAACATATTGGCAACCTTAAGCTTCAGGTTCCAAATTAAATTTGCACCAACACAAAATATTAATACCGAACCTACCATTGATAGATTAGTTAACACACCTTGTGTCATAATCGGTTCAATAAATTTCGCAAGAATAGTCATTCCACCTTGAAATATAATAAGAGGAACAACTGAAAAAATACTACCACGACCATTTGCCGCAGTAAATATTAATATTGTCACAAAATCGAGTACAGCTTTTGCTGTTAAAATAGAATAATCATGAAATAAAGCATCTTGAATAGCTCCTAAGATAGACATAGCCCCTATACAAATAGTTAGAGATGCCAAAATAAATGAATCAACAAATCTATTGTCACCACTACTTTTAGTTACTCTTTTTAAGTAAATACCTAAATCTTCAAATAGTTTTTCTATATTTAAAACTTCTCCGATTAAAGTACCTAATGTCATACTGACTACCAATACCATAGCTCCGCTAGATATTATTTTTCCATCATTTATTTTTAAAGCATGTTCGCACGCCCCAATTATTCCTAAAAAGGCTACTGATATTCCTGCTGCTTTCATTATAGCTTGTTGTATATTTTTAGATATTCTATGACCTATTAATATACCAAGAACTCCACCAAGTAGAACCCCTATTGCATTTATTAATGTACCTATTCCCATCTTTATTATCCTTCCATATTTACAATAAATGTAATATTATATTAACCCAAAACCAACTAAATGGCATTACTAAAATCATTGCTGGTATCATATCCACTACAGGAAACATTTTTAACTTCAGTA
>CAUUEM010000216.1:0-2569 GCA_963544045.1 uncultured Gemella sp.
TTAATTTTGAATTTTTTATTAGCATTATCTTTCGTTAGCATAATATAATCTACTAGTTTATTACAAAGCTTTACACTAATTGAAGCTATAATAATAATTAAAATAATCGTTATTAACTTCTCCAAAATTTGAAAACCTAGTTCTGAATTATAAAATATTTTTGAAAATTTTTCTTTAATTAAATCCATATTCTAATCCTTAAATAACTCTAAAATTCTTTCGAACTCATCATTATCTTTAAATTCTATCTCTATTTTACCTTTTTTATTTCTACCTTGTTTTATCGTAACTGCAGTACCTAAACGTTTTTTCAATATATTTTCTTGTTCTTCGATAAATATATCTTTTGGTTTAGCTTTTTTCACTTCTTTTGGTTTTAATAATTTTGTTACATATTCTTCTAATTCACGAACTGACATTTTTCGTTCAATAACCTTATCACACACTTCTAACATTGCTTTTTTTGTTTTTAAAGCAAGTAATGTTCTGGCATGAGCTGCACTTAACTCACCACTTAGTAACTTATTTTTAATTTCTGTTGGAAGTTTTAAAAGTCTTAGACTATTTGCTATATATGGTCGACTTTTACCTAGTTTTTTTGCTAATTCTTCTTGAGTCAATTCCATCTTATCCATTAGATTTTTGTAACTTTCTGATTCTTCTAATGCCGATAAGTCTTCACGTTGTAAGTTTTCTAATACACTGAAAACCATCATTTCTTCATCAGTCATCTCTTTTACAATTGCAGGAATTGTCTCTTTACCTAATAGTTCAAAAGCTCTGAAACGTCTTTCTCCAGCTATTATATAGTATCCTTTTACAGCTTTTTTTACTACTATTGGCTGTAATAAACCATTTTTTTCAATAGATTCTTTTAATTCATCTAGCTTCTCTTCATTAAAAATCGTTCTTGGTTGATATGGATTCTTTTTAATTTCTTCTAACGAAATCTCTAAGACTTTATCATTATCTGTTACTATTTCTACATTTTCTGTAGCGAAGATTGCATCTAAGCCACGTCCTAATCCTTTACCTGATTTTTTAGCCACGTTCAATCACCTCTTTAGCTAATGATAAGTATTGTTTTGCTCCATTTGAGTTTTTTGCATACTCAATTATAGGTTCTCCAAAACTTGGTGCCTCACTCAATCTTACTGTTCTTGCTATAATAGTATTGAATGCTTTACCTTTAAAGTGTTCTCTTACCTGCTCTCCAACTTGATTAGAAATATTTGTTCTACTATCAGTCATAGTAAGTAATACGCCAAAAATATCAAGTTTTGAGTTAAGATGTTTTTTTACAATATTAAATGTATTCATTAATTGACTCAAACCTTCTAGAGCATAGTACTCTGTTTGCACGGGGATAATTACACCACTAGCTGCAGTTAGTGAATTTAATGTTATTAATCCTAATGATGGAGGACAATCAATAATTATAAAATCATATTTTCCTGATACTTCTGAAATAGCATTTTTAAGTCGTTGTTCTCTACTAATTGCTGAAACTAGTTCAACTTCCGCACCAGCTAGAGCAATACTAGATGGTACTATATCTAAATTTTCATATGCAGTTTTAGTGATTACATCATTGATATCTACTTCATCAACTAAAATATCATAAACTGATTGTTCTACTGTAGCTTTATCTACACCTACTCCACTAGTTGCATTAGCCTGTGGATCAGTATCTATTAAAAGAACTTTTTTCTTTAAATGTGCCAAAGAGGCAGCTAAGTTAATAGCTGTTGTAGTTTTTCCTACTCCACCTTTTTGATTACATATTGCTAAAATTTTCATTATTTACCTCACTCTAAATGTATCTAGGTACTGTTACTTTTACAACAATACTTTCCATTCCTTCTTCTTCTTCTTTATTTAAACTAACTCCATACTTTTCTTCAAGTTTAGCAATATCTTTTGTTAATCTTGCTAATATTTTTTGAGCATCATAGTTAGGTTGTGTTGAATCATTATTTTTAGTTTCGTTTTTGATACGCAAATATGTTTCAATTCTTTCTTCTGTTTGAGAGACATTTAAACTTTGCGTTAAAATCTGATTCAATATTTTTTCTTGAGCACTAGGATCCAGTTTAACCATTGCTCGCCCATGTCTTTCAGTAATACGTTTAGAATTAATCGCATCTACTACTTTACTACATAATTTAAGTAATCTGAGCTTATTAGCTACAGTAGCTTGAGTTTTTCCAAGTGACTTAGCTAATTCATCTTGTGTTAGATTATTGATACTTAATAATTCTTGATATGCATAAGCTTCTTCAATAGGAGTTAGTTCCTCCCTTTGAATATTTTCAATTAAAGCTAGAGTAGCCATTTGTTCATTAGTTAGCTCTTTAACAATAGCTTTTGTTGTTGGATACTCTAAATACTTTAAAGCACGTAAACGTCGTTCTCCCGCTATTAGTTCATAAAATCCATTACCCATATCTCTTACAGTTATAGACTGCAATAATCCATTCTGTTTAATTGATTCTGCTAATTCTTTTATTTTATCTTCAGTAAACTCCCTACGAGGTTGGTACTTGTTAGGTACTATCTTTTCTATTCT
>CAUUEM010000217.1:0-2557 GCA_963544045.1 uncultured Gemella sp.
TTACAAAAGCTAACTTACAAGATCCATTATCGTCTGAAATATACGATAAAAACCTAAATTTAATAGCTACTGTTGGGGCTGAAAAGAGAGAATATATCTCCATTTCTGATATACCTGAAAATGTAAAAGATGCTGTTTTGTCAATAGAAGACTCTAGATTCTATTCGCACATTGGGGTTGATCCAAAACGTCTAACAAAAGCTATGTTAGTTAATTTACAATCTAACTCAGCTAGAGAAGGAGCTAGTACTATAACTCAACAAGTTATAAAACATTCTTTACTTACTTCTGAAAAGACAATGGAAAGAAAGATTCAAGAAGCCTATTTATCATTCAAATTAGAAAGTAAGTATTCTAAAAATGATATATTTGAAATGTATTTAAATAAAATATATTATTCTGATGGACAATACGGAATCAAAACTGCGGCCAAATATTTCTATAATAAAGATTTAAGTGGGCTTACTATACCTCAAATAGCACTTTTAGCAGGTATACCTCAACAACCTAATCAATATAATCCTTATGATTTTCCTAATGAAGCCAAAAGTCGACGTGATACAGTATTATATGCTATGTACAATAATGATAAAATCACTGAAAAAGAGTATGAAGAATATTCTAATACTCCAATAACAGATGGCTTAATTGAGAAAACAGCTGAAGATAGGGCTAATCAACATACTTACAATCCTAAATATGCAGCTTATATTGATGAGATCTCTAAAGAATTGAAACAAAATAAAAACTTTGAAAATGTTAGTGATCCTCTTTCTATGGGGCTAAAAATTTATACAAATCTAAATTCAGATTTACAAATTTATGTTCAAGATATGTTAGATAATCAAACATCCCCTATGAGAGCACACGCTTCTCAAGCGGCAATTACTGTTCTTGATACTAAAACAGGGCTTATAGAGGCCATTGGAGGCGGGAAAAATTATAAAGCTGGTGGATATAACTACGCTGTTGATTCACGTGTGCAACCTGGTTCTGCAATAAAACCTTTAATAGACTATGCTCCAGGAGTAGAGTACTATGGTTGGGATTCTCATACAACATTCTCGGACACTCCCTACCAAATTGCTGGTACCGACTTCTTTATTCAAAACTGGGATAGAGTCCATCATGGAATTGTTACTATGGAAAGAGCATTAGCTTGGTCATATAATATTCCTGCAGTAAGAGCATTCGAAACAGTTGGTTACGAACGTTCTAAACACTTTGCTGAAAAATTAGGCATTCCTGTCACTAAGGATGAGCCTACAGTTGCTATTGGTGGAAACGTAGACGGCGTTTCACCTCTTCAAATGGCAGGTGCTTTCGCTTCATTTGGAAATAAAGGATATTACAACAAACCATCTACTATTATTAAAGTTTTTAGTGCTACTGGAAAAGAACTTCCATCTATGAAGTCAGAACCTATAAAAGCTATGTCTGAAGAAACCGCGTATATTATGACAAACATCCTAAAAAATGTACTATCTAGTAATGGTATCTCTCCAAGAGGTAAGGTAGCCGGATTTGATATGGCTGGTAAATCTGGTTCAAGTACATTTGATGAAAGTGCGTATATTAAATATGGAATAGATGTTGTTAATTCTACTAAAGATAGTTGGATGATTGGATACTCTAGCGAGTATACTGTTTCTGTTTGGCAAGGTGCAGATGTAGTAGACTCAGCTTCAAAAGCACTATCTTCATCTCAAGCACAAACAACACAAGAAATAATGGCTAATGTCATGATGAAAGCTGCCGATAACAAAGCTCCCGCTGCATTTGAAAAACCTGCTGGAATTAGTACAAAAAACGGTGTAGAATACGCCACACAAAGAAATACTGAAACGGACTATATGTATGCAGGAACAGATAGAGATGCTACCTATCAAGCATCCTTAGCAGAAAAACAAAGAGACAGTCGATCAGCAGTAACTAGTGCATTTAATTCGTTCTCTAGTATAACTTCTAATGCTAGAGCTAACACAGCTAATACAAGTAACTCTAAACCGACATCAAATGCTAATAAAAAATCCCGAGCTCGGCGATGAAAAAACCACCCCTGAAAAGGGGTGGTTTTCTCCTGTGCCTACTTGAAACTACTAGCTTTCACATTCATTAAAATACTATTGTATTTTGATGCTTGCTACAGATTAAACCATTCTATTTATTTTTTCTTATTTCAAAATAGATTTATATATTTTTTAAACTTGTCTAATGTAATTCATATTCTCTTATGTATTTTCTTATTATACTTTTATTTAAACCCGGCCATATTCCCCTGCTTAAAACATTTTATTCCCATACATATATTTAAAGGATGATTTTTTAATTGTTTAACTTTTATCCCACACTTGAATAACGACTGATTGCTTGTTACGGAAACTTTACCTCCTGAACTGGCTAAAGTTATTAAAAGGCACATAGATTATAATCCATGTGCCTTAATTAAATTAGTTATTTTCTTTTAGGAATTCAATAGTTTTTTGAATTGATAATTCTCCGCGTAAGTCTTCTACACTAATACGTGAACGAACACCTTCATCAGTCATAGAGTACA
>CAUUEM010000218.1:0-2555 GCA_963544045.1 uncultured Gemella sp.
ATTTCTTCTAAATCTAGTGTAGATTTAGCATTTAGTGTTAATGGATTAGTAAATAACTTATTCTTATAGTAAAAGTATCCTACAGCACCCATCATAGCCGCATTATCACTACAATACGCCATCTGTGGAATTAGTACCTCTATATTTAGTTCCTGCTCTAAATTTAGTATTTGTTGGCGTAATTCACTATTTCCTGCAACTCCACCAGCAAGGATTAGTTGCTTAATACCTAAGTTTTTTATAGCTTTTTTTGTTTTTGTAATCAAAACTTCAACTACTGCAGTTTGAAAACTACATGCTAGATCTTCTGGAACAATTGCTTCTCCACGCTGGTTAGCATTATGAACAAAATTTATTACTGCTGATTTCATCCCAGAAAAACTAAAATTATAATCATCACTATCAATCATTGCACGAGGGAATTTATATTTATCCTCTCCCAGTTTTGCGAGTTTATCAACCTTAGGGCCGCCTGGATAATCAAGTTTTAACTGACGAGCTACTTTATCATATGCTTCACCTACAGCATCATCATGAGTAGAACCTATAATTTCAAAATCGAGTTCACTTTTTATATAAACTAGCTCTGTATGTCCTCCACTTACTACTAAAGCTAGTGATGGATAAGTTATATTATTATCTATATTACTTGCATAAATATGTCCTGCTATATGATGAGCAGCAATTAATGGCTTATCCAAAGTATAACTTAATGTTTTTGCAACATTCACACCTACTAAAAGAGACCCTATTAGTCCCGGTCCTTGGGTTACACATATCGCATCAATCTCATCTAAAGTCATTGCCGCTTCTTCAAGTGCTTCTTCGACAATTTGAATAACAACTTCAATATGTTGACGACTCGCAATTTCTGGAACAACTCCTCCAAATTGTTTATGTGTTTCTATCTGACTACTTACTATATTAGAAAGTACTTTTTTTCCATTACAAACTACCGCGACACTCGTTTCATCACAACTTGTTTCAATAGCTAAGATATTTATATTATCCATTTTATTAATCTCTTTCATTGCTAAAGTCCCTTACCATTACATAAGCATTTTCACCATTATTTTTATAATAGTTTTTTCTCATATCAATAGTTGAAAATCCTGCTTTCTCATAAACAGTTATCGCAGGCATATTACTAACTCTCACTTCTACCAATGCTTTTTTTACACCTTTTAATTTTAACATTTGCATAACATATGTAAAGAAGATTTGTCCAAGCTTTTTGTTTTGATGAGGTTTATCAATAACTATTTTATTAATTTGATACTCATCAGCTACTAACCAACCTCCACAAAAACCGATAATTTCTCCATCATTAAACAATCCATAGTATTCTGAATTCTCATGTTCTAATTCTGATTTGAACATATCGTATGTCCAAGCATCCTCAAAATTATTAATATCAATTTTTGATAATGTATCTAAATCATTTATATCAACTTTATTTATTTTTATCATTTTCTAATTCCCTCTCTGCTTCTGTTTTTCTTAAATATTTTGGCTTCATGTTATAGAAGTCTTTTATTTCTAATGCATCATAAATTTCTACTATATTCCCTGAGCGTACTGGATTTTCATTATACTCAGCATCTAACAATTTTTCCTTCAATTTTTTTATATCTTGTCCAACATATATAAAATCTTTACCTTCAGATTCTAAAAAATCATTTAATTCACCAAGTGAATAATAACCTTCCTCTTTAACAACACTCAGCTCATTATTTGTTTTTTCATAAACGGCTGAAAAAACATTACCACGGCGTGCATCTATAATAGGTACTATTAATTTATTACTGTTAAATTCCAATAGTGCTAATAGTTTTAAGCTTGAAACTACTTTAAGTGGTAACTTTAAAGTAAATGCCATTGTTTTACATACTGCAGCTACTACTCTAATTGCAGTGTATGATCCTGGGCCTTCACTTGAAATAATTTCTGTTAAGTCAGACTTAGTTTTATTTGCTGCTTTTAAGCAATTATCGATCTCAGATAAAATTACTGCTGATAGATTATTATTACATTCCAAGTTTTTTTCCGCTAATATGTTTTTGTTTTCTATACATGCTATCGAACAAAATCCATTCGACGCTTCCACCACTAAACTGACCACTTTTCTTTTATCCTTTCTTCTATTTTACTGTAAATACCACTTGAGATTATTTCTACTTCTCGAACATCATTTTTAATTCGTATATTAAAAACTAAACGCTCTAATGGTAAGTATTCTTCAATAAATTCTCCCCATTCCACTACACATATATTATTTTCATAGAAAATATCTTCAAACCCTAAGTCTTCATCACTATTTTCTAATCTATAAGCATCAATATGATATAATTTTCCATTTGGATATTTATATTCTTTCATAATATTAAAAGTTGGAGAGTTAACTACCGCTTTTACACCTAGATATTCTGCTAAATATTTAGTAAATGTCGTTTTCCCAGCGGCTAAATCACCATTCAACATTAAAATAAGTTTATCGTCTATACTATTAGCAACAATCTCTGCTAAACGTCTTGTATCTTCTAAATTTCTAATTA
>CAUUEM010000219.1:0-2541 GCA_963544045.1 uncultured Gemella sp.
CGTAAGTCTTCTACACTAATACGTGAACGAACACCTTCATCAGTCATAGAGTACATTTCAGCTAATTTCTTAACTTCAGCATCTATATCCGCATCTGTAACTTCAATTTTTTCAGCTGTAGCAATGTCAGCTAACACAAATGAAGTTTTAATTTTGTTTTCTGCATCTGATCTCATTTCAGATTTTAACTCATCAGCAGTTTTACCTGTAAATTGTTCATATAGATCAAATGATAATCCTTGACGAGATAAGTTTCCTGCAAATTGTTCAAACATTGATTCAACTTCTTGATCAACTAATTTTTCAGGAACTGAAACTTTAGCATTTTCTACTACTGTAGAAATAACTTTATCTGAATATTCTTTTTCAGCTAGTTCAGTTCTTTCTAGTGTAAGTTCTTGTTTTAATTTTTCTTTGTATTCAGCTACAGTTGAAGCTGATTCTTTAGAGAATTCTTTAATGAATTCATCAGTTAATTCTGGTAAAACTTTTTCTTTTACATCATGTACTGTAACTTCGAATCTAGCATCTTTACCAGCTAAATCAGCTACTTGGTAGTTTTCTGGGAATGTTACATTTACTTCAGTATCAACTGGTGCAACTTTTCCTTCTAATTGTTCTTCAAATCCAGGGATAAATGCTCCTGATCCTAATTCTAATTCGTATCCTTTAGCTTCTCCACCTTCAAATGCTTCATCTCCGATAAATCCTTTGAAGTCGATAACTACGATATCACCTTTTTTAGCTTCTGTTTCTTTTACTTGCCATTCTGCTTCACGGCTAAGTACACTTTCTAGTCTTTCTTCAACGTCTGCATCTGTAACTTCTACAGCTTCTTTTTCGATTCCTAAGTTTTTGTATTCACCTAGTTCAACGTCTGGTTTAACTGTAACAACAGCTTCAAATGTTACACCATTTTCTTTGCTGATTTCTTTAACGTCGATATCTGGCATAGCTAGTGGTGATAGTTCTAATTCATCGATAGCTTTTGTATAAGCTGCTGGTAATACGAAATCAATTGCTTCTTGATATAAAGCTTCTTCACCGTACATTTTGTTGAATACTGCTCTTGGTAATTTACCTTTTCTAAATCCAGGTGCATTTACACGTTTAACAGCACTTTTAAATGCTCTATCTAATCCTTTCGCAAACTCTTCTTTTGATGCTGAAAAAGAAATAACTACTTTTCCATCTTCTTTATTTAAAATTTGTGACATTTATTCTTCCTCCAAAATACTTATAAGTACTATCTAAATATTAGTAATAAATACTAAAAACTCTTGATTAATTATATAGTAAATGCTTTAAAAAGTCAATAATTAGGCATATAAAATTATACTTTTAAAACTCAACACAAGTAAATATTATATACCTAATTTCTTAAAATAACTATAAATAGAAAACTATTTTCTATTATTTTTTACACCTATCTTCCATTTAAAAATCTATTAAATTCTTTTATAACTTTATCATTTTCTTTATATGTTGGATAATATGTTTCTAACAAGCTATAAAAACGTGGTGTATGATTAATTTCTAGAAGGTGGGTCATCTCATGAACAATTATATGTTCTAAACACTCTATGGGATACTTAATTAATTCTTGATTTATCCATATCCGCTGTGCTTCTAGATTACATGTTCCCCATCTTGTTTTCATTTTTTTTATACGTAGTTCTTTAACTTTTACGTTCATTATCGGTTCATACTTTTCTATAAACAACTTACATTTATCTATTAACAACTCCCTAATTGCAGAGTTAAATATCTTCTCCCTATTTTGTTGTTCATCTTTTACATATATATTTATTTTATTATTTTCAATAAAAACTTTATTTTTTAGTCTTTCTTCTACATTTAGTTCATACTCTTGACCAAAAATAAAATACTTCTCACCTGTTTTATATTCCCTACTTAACCCTGCTACTGATAGTATATTTTCTCGTCTTTTTACCAATTCTTCTAAATTATCATAAACTAATTTTCTAATAATATAGTTAGGTGTTCTAGGAGGTGCACTAACTACTATATCAGCATTTTTTTCAACCCTTAAGTATATATGCTTCATGCCGCGTCTATACCTTACAGTTACATCTAAATTCCCTACTTCTATTTTCTTTTTCATATTGTACCTCCCAGAATATTCTATTTCAGTTCATTACCTACTAGTGATGTCCCAATTCTGACATGAGTCGCTCCTTCTTCTATTGCTATTTTGTAATCATTACTCATACCCATAGATAAATACTCACAGGGTGCATAATCTAGATTCAATTCTTTCACCTCATCACGAAGTTGTCTTAATTTTTTAAAGCAATTACGTAGAACATCCTCATCTTCTACAAATGGTGCCATAGTCATAAGTCCAATAACATTAATCTTAGAATATTTTTCCAAACCTTTAATAAACTTTATTGTTTCATGCGAAGTTAATCCATGTTTACTCTCTTCTCCTGAAACATTAACTTGTACAAAACAATTAACCTTATCTTCTGCTCTTTTTTCTATTTCTTTAGCTAAACTTTCTCTATCTAAAGCATG
>CAUUEM010000220.1:0-2536 GCA_963544045.1 uncultured Gemella sp.
TAAGGCTACTCACGTGGTTGAAGATTTTGCAGCAGCAATAGCCCATTTTGAAAAACACTATAAGTAAAATAAAGAGAACCGATATTAAGTTATCGGTTCTTTTTAGTTAATATTTCTCAAGTATTTCTTTTCTAACTGCTGAAATTAAGTATAGTGATCCTGTAATTAGGAAAATCTCATCGTTTTCTAAGTTAGGTATTATGTTAGCTAATGCAGCTTCATAGTTTTCGTATTTTGTAACATGTGTATCACCAAAACTTGCTATTAGATTATCTAAGTTTGATTCTTTGATTTCTATAGGTACTTTTGTTGCTGAGAATTTTGCGGAAACTGTTTTTAATTTTCCTATCATGTCTTTGTAATCTTTATCCTCTAGAATACCTAATAATATAGTTAATTTTGAGAATTGTTGTTTACTAAGATATGCGACTAGGCTATCAATACCATCGTTGTTATGAGCTCCGTCTAATAGAATATTTTCTCTTATCCATTCCAAACGACCTACCCAAACTGATTTGGCTAGAGCTCCTTTTATAATAGAGTTGTCGATGTCTATTATTCCACGTTCACGTAAGTTAAATAATGCACTTAAGGCTAAAGACGCATTATAAACTTGATGTTCTCCTACCATTTTTGTTGAGTAAGTTTCGTTTTTAAAATTAAAGACATTCCCTCGAGCGTTTACTTCTTTAATTTCAATGTCATTAGTATCTAAAATATTAAGTGTTGCATGTCTTTCTTCGCAGATATCTTTAATTACATTAACTACACTATCTTTTGCTGGATACATAAGGACATGGTCATTTTCTTGGATAATTCCACCTTTTTCATAAGCGATTTTTTCAAGAGTATCTCCCAAAATAGCAGTATGATCTAAACCAATCTTTGTAATAATTGATAGTTCTTTATTTTTAAAGATATTCGTTCCATCATAACGCCCACCAAGACCTACTTCCATAATAACAAAATCTGTTTTTTGATCTCTAAAGTATAATAAAGCAACACCTGTGATGATTTCAAAAAATGATAGTTTGTCATTTGGATCAGGATTGTTTTTATCGTAAGTTTCTTGTACTAGTTTAAACAATCTATATGCCTCTTTATATGAAATAAACTCGTCATTAACACGAATTCTATCGTTGAAACTAAGCATTCCAGGGCTTGAATAGAAACCAACTCGGTACTTTGTTTTAAGTACGTCTTTAATATAAGAGCTAGTTGAACCTTTACCATTAGTTCCAGCGACGTGGATAACTTTAAGATCTTTTTCAGGATGATTGAAAAGTTCAAGGATATGTTCCATTCTATGAAGACCAAGTTTCATACCAGTACGCTCGATTTTATAAGATGATGTAATAAGTAGTTCTTCGCATACACATTCAATAGCGAAATTAACGGCGTTATCTTCATCAATGGTAAGTAGTTTGTCAGCTAGTGTTTCTAAGTCTAATTTATCGAAAAGCTCTAAAATATTATGTTTATCTATTAAATTATTTTCTTTTAAATATTTTTCAAATTTTATTTTACAATTCATAATAAGCTCCACATTTTATAATATACATTTAATTTTATAATGAGAATGCTTAATTGTAAAGGATATAATTTCTATCATTTTGTGATATAATTTAACTGTATTAAGAAAAGAGAAAAAGTGAGTAGAGAAGATAAAATAATATAGCTACTTATATGATATTAGAAATTGAATCTAGTGATCATTATTGCTGGAGTACTTATAGAATTAGAAATAATGTAAGAAATATTGAGTGAATAAAAGATACAGTTTTTTAGAAATTTATCTTGAATAATTTTGTAAAGAATGCGATGGAGAGTAAGTAATAGTATTTGTGAAGGTGTAGATATGGATATTAGATTAGAAAATGGAATAAATATAAATAATTCTTTATTATTATGCGACTGGTCAAATGAAAAAGGAGAAAGATTCCAAAAACAATGGATGGGTACTAAAATTTCCTATCCATTAGATATAGATAAGATACAAAAAATGGATAATGTATTCTCAATTTTTAATGAAGAAGAGTTTATAGGTATAATACAAATTATCCGATTTGAAAATAATAATGCTCATATAGGTAGATTTATAGTAAATCCTCAAAAAACAGGACAAGGATTTGGAAAAGTAGCGCTGAAAAAGTTTTTGAAGTTTTTATTTAGCAATAAAAATATTGAGAGTGTAACTTTAACAGTTTTTGCCTCTAATAAATATGTAATGAATATGTATGAAAAGTTAGGGTTTAAGATAGATGAGGTTTTAAAATCTCCAGAATTAAAATATATTATGAAAAATGCTAAGCAAGTGTAAATTGCTTAACATTTTTGCTATATTAATCTATTCTTTTTGTGACAAAAAATCCAATCCCTATAAACAGTAATACTAGTAGTAAAGCATGTAGAAACTCTAAACTCCAAATATTATTAAGTGTAGAACCAAAATTTAGCCAAATTAATCGACCGGGAATAAGCCCAATAAGGTTAGCTATAAAATAATTTTTAAACGAAATTCTAGTTAGACCATATG
>CAUUEM010000221.1:0-2531 GCA_963544045.1 uncultured Gemella sp.
TTGCAGCCCAACCAACACTCGCAGTACCAATATCTAACCCTAGATACCAAACTTTATTTTCCATAATATCTTATCTCCTTTATTCAATCTATAAAAACGCTTTACACTTATATATTGTATCACAATAATTATTATATTTGTAGATATATTATTATTATTATTTTAACCAATTCCCAACTTTTTAGTAAAATTCTTTCTTTTTAATTTTACTTGTTTCTTAAATAATTGTTAATTTTTTATAACTAGTAAATATTATATTTATTAATTTTATATGTTTTTTTTATTAATTATGATATAATAATATTGCTATTATATTTTATTAATTTAAAATTTATTCAAAATTTACATTCTATATTTTATAATAGTTATTATTAAGATTTATTTAGGAGAAATTATTATGATAAAAGAAAATCGATCGGCAGGATTTATTTTTAATATTATTGCAGCATTAATTATTACTGGGCTCGGTATTTGGTCAATTTATTTTGGTTATACTTCTAATAATGTCGAATCATTAAAGAAAAATAATGCTATCTTTAATAGTGAATCTACCAAAGTTAAAAATGGTGAATCAGTTGTACTTAACGTCTATAAAGTTTTTCCAGAACCAATAGGTGAAATAGATGATGGAACATTAATATATGCTATTCAGTATAAGAAAGATGGTAGTTTAATTGGTGTTCAGGCTAAATCTGGAGATAGTACTATTAAATCTTTAATTGAACAAAATGATTCTCTAGCTTCAATTCCAAAAGAAGTTGCTGTTGAATACCATAATACTCGTACTGAAAAACCTACTGAAGCTCGTATCAAAAACTACAGTTATGTTATTACAACAATAAAAAACTCTAATGCTGAATTAAAAAAAATTTCAGGAATCACTTATTTATCTATATCAAAACAAGATAAGAAGAGCTGGATGTTCCTTGGAGCTGGTTTAATAGCTATTCTTATCGGTTTATTCACTGCTTATAAAGGAAATAGGACTAAGAAAATTGTAAATGAAACATACGATAAACTTTACAACAAATACCCTGAATTACATAACAATTTAGATTTAATTATAACTAATTCATCTTATAATAATGATAATTTGAAAGTCTCTGTCTATAAGGAGTGTTTGATTAGTTACCATAAAGCTATTTATTTTATTGATCTTACAACAGTAACAACATTAGAAGCTGATTCTAGCACAATTTCACTAGATGACGGCTTATTTAATACCCGAACAGATAGATTCCTAAAAGCTACAGGTACTGACTATCCTTCTGGATATAAATTGCTAATTAAAAAAATGAAAAAAAATTATCCTGAAAATTTACAAGAATTACTGACTTTTGTACAGAGTAACTTTTCTAATGTGAACCAATAATAAAAAAGTTCTTAGTTTAAAACTAAGAACTTTTTTTGGTTATTATAAATATATTAGCTATAGAATCCTGACACATCATCTGAAAGATCTATTAAGATATTTTTCATTTGAGAATAGTGTTCTAAGATAACTTTATGAGTTTCACGTCCGATACCTGATTTTTTGTATCCTCCGAATGGAGCGTGTTCTGGAATTTGGTTATAAGTGTTTACCCACATTCTTCCTGTTTCTACACTACGTGCAATATTAAGTGCTCTAGTGATGTTTTTAGAGAACACTGCTCCTGCAAGTCCATACTCACTATCGTTTGCTTGTTCAATAACTTCTTCATCAGATTTGAATTTGATAATTACTGATACTGGTCCAAATACTTCTTCTTGAGCAATACGGCAAGCATTGTTAACACCTGTGATTAATGTTGGTTTAACAAATGCACCTTTATCGCAACCATTTTCAGTGTAGCGTTCTCCTCCAACAAGAACTTCTCCACCTTCTTTTTTAGCTATCTCAATATAATTAACAATTTTTTCTGCTTGTTTTTCATCAATTTGGCTACCCATTTGAGTATTTGGATTTAATGGGTCTCCAATTTTAATTTTATTGAATCTTTCTTTAACTTTTTCTACAAATTCATCATAGATTCCTTCTTGAACAAAGATTCTAGAACCAGCACAACATACTTGTCCTTGGTTAAATAAGATACCAAGTTGAGCTCCATCTAATGCTTTTTCAATATCAGCATCATCTAAGATAATATTAGCTGATTTTCCTCCTAATTCTAATGTAGCTGGAATTAATTTTTCAGCAGCCGCCACAGCAATTTTCTTACCAATTTCTGTAGACCCAGTAAATGCTAGTTTATTTAACCCTTCATGATTTTTTAAGAATTCTCCTGATTTACTTCCACGTCCTGTTACTACGTTTAACACACCTTTTGGAAGTACATCTTGAATTAATTCTACGAATGTTAGTAAGCTTAATGAAGTTAAGCTTGATGGTTTTAGGACGATTGTATTCCCTGCAGCCAATGCTGGAGCAATTTTCCAAGCGGCCATTAAGAATGGAAAGTTCCAAGGAATAATTTGTCCTACTACTCCTATAGGCTCTCTTAATACTAAACTTAAGAATTTTTCTTCTAATACAGTTGCTTGACCTTCAT
>CAUUEM010000222.1:0-2517 GCA_963544045.1 uncultured Gemella sp.
ACAAAGGGTTATACCCACAGAGAAAACCACCCCTTTTCAGGGGTGGTCATTATTTCTTAAGATTAAAATATCCTAAACTAATAAAATAGAATAATGCTTCAATGCTGGCAATAAAAAATGTAGTAGGTAGGGAAGTATAATACGATAATGCAATACCTGCCCAAGTTCCAATAAGAGAAAATGAAATAGAGATAGCTATCATTAAACCTACCTTATTAGTTATATATCTAGCTGCACTAGCAGGTACAGTAAGTAGAACAAACATAAGTAATGCTCCAACCACAGGAACTGTAATACTCGTAGCAACTGATAATAAAACTAAAAAGAATATTGAAATAAATCTGCCATTTAACCCAAGAGCTTTTGCTCCTATAGGATCAAAGGAATCAAATTTAATTTTTCTATAAAAAAGTGATAGTAATATAATTACTGTAATAGCTAAAGTAAATATTAATATTACATCATCTCGAGTTATTGAAACAACACTACCAAATAAAATGCTGTTAACATAACTTGTGCTTTTAGGTGTAAGAGATAAGAAAAGTAGTCCTAAACCTAAAAATATACCCAACATGACACTAACTGTAGCTTCACGTCGAAAAGCTTTAACACTCAAATGACCAACTAAATATGACATTGTAATAGTAAATATAAGTAGACCATAAATAGGGTTAATTCCTAAAAAAACTGCAAAAGCAGCACCTGCAAATCCAACATGAGAAAGTGTATGTGAAATAAATGACATATTTCTAGCCATTACAAAAACTCCAATATAGCCAGCCATAATTGCTACTATCGTTCCTGCAATAAATGCATTCTGCATAAAATCATAATTAAGCATAACTGATATCTCCTACGTAATGTTTACAAAGTTTTAAATTATTTTTTTCATTATTGAAGTCTTTAATACTAATGAATTTAAAACAGTCCTCTTCTAAGTATAAAATTTTATCAATGTATAATTCATCTATTAAAGAAAGTTCATGAGTAATACAAAGAGTTATAATATTTTCATTTTTTGTTATATCACGAACTAAAGACATACATTCTACTTCACTAGTTTTATCAAGATTAGAAGTAAACTCATCTAAGAGTAATAAATTAGGCTTATTAACTAAAGCTTGTGATAAAAATGCACGTTGTTTTTCTCCACCTGATAAGGTACCAATTGATTTTTTCTTTTGTTTTTGTGAATTTGTTAATTCTAATACTTCATTAATTCTTTGTTTTTCTTTTTTACTAAACCAAGGAAGTATTTTATTTGATAAGGGTAGGGCTACAAAATCTTCAACAGATAATGGTAACTCATCATCAATTTGACGAAACTGTGGAACATAACCTAAATTTGCTTTTTCATCAAGTAGAATACTATCAGTTTTATTTATATTTTCTAATATATTATTAAGTAATGTTGTCTTTCCAACACCATTTTTCCCAACAATTGCAATTACTTCTCCAGAATTACAATTAAATGAAATATTGTTTAAAATTTTTTTATCTCCAATACAATATGAGAGATTTCGTATATTAAGTTTAGTCATAAAAACTCCTAAGTTAAAGATTTATTATTTTATACTAATAAATATATATAATAACATTTTATGGGCTAAAAAAGAAGAGATACGATTTAGAATCTCTTCTTTTTATTATACAACATATTTGTTATATGTGAAAATTATTTTTTATCCTCATCTTTGTTTTCATGATCACTATGGTTGTGATTACTATGATCATGATTGTGTCCTTCATGAGAATGGCCCTCGTGTGAATGACTATGTCCTTCTTTTGCCTCTTCAACATGATATGCTTTTTCACCAGAACCACCATTTAAAATTTCTTCTAATTTGTTGTACTGATCTAACATCCATTCAATATATGTTTTTCCATCTGGTTGTGTTTCTGTAACATTTAAAACTGGAATTTTATTTTCTTCAGCAAGTGTTATTAGACCCTCAACTGTTTTGTTAGTTGTTTGTACATTATTAATAACTAAAGAAATCTTTTTAGACTTAAGTTGTTCTTGAATATTTTTTAAATCTTGTGGAGAAGGGTCGTTTCCTTCCTCAGTAGCTTTTGCTAATTTTTTTACTTCATCAGATGTTTTAAAACCTAGTGAAGTCACTGCATATTCAAATACTGGCTCAGTAGTTAGTACTTGTTTACCATTTGCTTTATCTTTTAAAGATTTAATTTTATCAGTTATTTTTGATAACTCTTTTTTATAGTTATCTCTATTTTTTTCATAGTATTCTTTATTTGAAGAATCTTTTTCAGAAAGAACTTTAGTAAGATCATCTGCTATTTTTGACATTACTTCAGGATTATACCAAATATGTTCATTTTCACCTTCTTTTAAGTTAAGTAATTTTGTACCATCAATTTTAGTAATGTTTTTATTATTATCAGTTAGTTTTTCAAACCATGAATCGTAACCACCACCATTTAATATTGCAATACTAGAATCAGAAACTTTTTTTGCATCTTGAGCTGTTGGTTCGAAGTCGTGTGGATCTACAG
>CAUUEM010000223.1:0-2512 GCA_963544045.1 uncultured Gemella sp.
TTTGTTTATTAGCTTTTAATGATGCTAGTGATTTAACAGTATGTAATTTACACTCATATCATCAAGAGACTAGAACAAGAACAGTGGGGTCTTCGACTGAAACATATACAGAAGATGTTACTGATTTTGATGGCCAAGTATTCTCGCTGCGAGTAACAAGTAATTTAAATGGATATATAAGAGTAGTACCTACTAAAAAATCCTTTTTCTTAAAAAGAGAGGTACAACATAATTATCCAAAATTATTGCAGGGCGAAGTGAAAATAGATACTGAGGATATAAATCACAATGAGAATTATAATATCTATTGTACAGATGAACTATCAGCGAGAAAATTCTTGAGTCCTAGGGTTTTAGAATGGTTTGATAAAAACATTTCACAAAATGCAGTAAGTATGTTTGTTAATAGTGATAGGCTGTATATTTCTCTAAATACTAAGTATTTCCTATTTATGCCGCCTACATCATTTGATCAGATAAAACAATTATCTATGGTAGAAGAGTACAAAAAACTTAGAATGGCTGTAGATTATATAAGAAACTTTACAAAAACATTTCAAATACAAGAATAAACAATAGAGGAGAAAGAAAATGACAATTGGAATTATAGTAATAGTTATAGTAGTATTAGTAGCTCTTTGGTTTATTAACCAAAGTAACCAGTTAAATAGATATCAAGTTTCAATAGAAGAATCTAAAAAAAATATTGATATTATTTTAGTAAAAAGATATGATACAATTTCTGAAATGTTAAAAGTAGCTAAATCATATGCTAAACATGAGGAAAAAGTATTTACAGAGCTTGTTACATTACGTCAAGGAGGTTCGATTCAAGAAACAAACCAAGTTTTAGCTAATCAAAATGATGTATTAACACAAATTAAAGCAGTTGGAGAAAGTTATCCAGAACTATTTTCTTCTAAACAATTTGAAAACTTACAACGAGAAATTGCTGAAGAAAATGAAGATTTAGCTGCGTCAAAACGTATTGTTAATAGTAACGTTAGAATAATAAATCAAGCAATTGTATCATTCCCGACATCATTAGTAGCTTCAATAAAAGGACTAAGACAGTTTGAATTTCTAAATGAAGATATAACAGGGAAAAGAGATTTAAAAGATTTAGATTATAATATTAATTAATAAACTTTAAAAGATAAACTTAGAAAAATTATTTCTAAGTTTATTTTTATGATATAATGAAAAATAAAAAATGGAGGTTGTATTGTTATATGAATCAAAAAGAAAGAATGATAGCGGGTTTACCATATAAATCAAGTCCTGAATTAAGAGATGCACTACTAAAAGGAAGAGATTTTTGTTTTAAATATAATAATATCTCTCCTTTGGAACGTGAAGAAAGAATGAATATGATAAAAGGCTTCTTTGCCAAGACTGGTGAAAAACTATCTATTCAATCACCATTTTATTGTGACTATGGCTTTAATATAAGTATAGGGGAATACTTTTTCTCAAATTATAATTTAGTAATATTAGATATTGCTCCTATAAAAATAGGTGATAATGTTATGTTTGGTCCAAATGTAAGTTTGTATACGGCAGGTCATCCTATTCATCCTGTTAGTAGAAATTCTGGATATGAATATGGATTACCAATTACAATAGGTGACAATGTTTGGTTAGGTGGGAATGTAGTAGTTACTCCAGGTGTAACAATAGGGGAGAATTCAGTGATAGGAGCTGGTAGTGTAGTCGTTAAAGATATCCCAGCTAACGTTGTAGCTGCAGGTAATCCATGTAAAGTAGTTCGTGAAATTAGAGAAGAAGAAATAGATTATATTTACAAGGATAAATTGTTTGATGTAGATGACTATAAATAAAAAATAAGATGAAGAATCTTTTAATCATTACTAAGAAAAGAAAATTGTTATGGTAATAGAATAATAGATATTCCTTTAGAAGACTGGTGAAAAATTATTAATTATTTGAAGAGTAAAGTAAAGATGTAGCTGAGTATATTGATTATTACAACAAAAGAATTCAAGAAAAAATAAAATAGATCCCAGTTATGTAATGCAAACTGACGTCAATATATTTAAGCGAGTCTATTAATATGTGTTTCTAGATTGTTACTTTAACTGTGATTTTAAGTTTGCAAAATTTTAAGTAATGTGGTAAATTGTATATATGAAAATAATAAAAAAAGAGGTAAATATTATGAATTTTAAGAAAAAAGGTTTGGTACTAAGTTCTGCTTTAATGATGGTTTCTCTTGCCTTACCAACAACGTCAGTTCTAGCACAAATTCAAACAGAATCTGCAAATGAGAATTCGAAACCTACTGATGAAGAATATGCAAACTTTATCAGTAATGAGATTGATACATTAGATGGTGATGAAGAAAAAGATAAAGAAGATGCTTACTTAGATGAAGCAGAAAAAGCTTATAATGAAGCATTAAAAGAACAAGAAGATAAGAAGTCAGAAGATAAGAGATCAGAAGATAAGAGATCAGAAGATAAGAGATCAGAAGATAAGAGATCAGAAGATA
>CAUUEM010000224.1:0-2510 GCA_963544045.1 uncultured Gemella sp.
GTGAAAATTAAAATTATACTTATTACAACTATCTTTAATATATTTATCACATTAATATCATAACTATTAAAATTAACTTCTACAAAGAATTTTTCTAATCCCAAAACATGAGATAACTTTGCTGAAATAAATGCTGCAACTATATAACTAATGAACTCATAAATAGAACTAGCAGTAACTCTTATCTTTTTACCGATTATTTCTAAAATAAAAAATACTGCTGCAAGTGGTGTTTGAAATAAAGCTGCAAATCCACTAATCATTCCTAAACGAACAAAATATTGTTTTTGTTTCTCACTAAAATCACTAGTTGTCATATTTTTCCCAATAGCGCCACCCAACTGAACTGCAACACCTTCTCTCCCCACACTTACACCAAAAACATGAGCAAGTAAAGTATTTATAGTAAGAACAATTGGAAAATACCAACTTATCTTCTCTTTTTCTTTATTTGCAGCTTCAACAAAATACTTCATACCTATTCCATTAGTTTTTATTAATTCATTACTATATTTTGTAAATAACAAAACTACTGGAGTTAAGAGAATTAAATATTGGTAATAGTTTTTACTAATATTCATTAAAAATAAGAGTATTTGACCAAAAAACGAACAACATATTGAAGTCAATACTACTATTAATACTATTCTTAAATAAAATTTATTAATCATACTAATACCTTTCAAAAAATAAGAGTAACCTAACAATATTATATATTAGGTTACTCCCTATTATTATTTATCTTTTTTTATACCTACTTTGATTTTCTTTGGTTGATCAAAACTGAATCCTTCACCCATTACATCATGAACTTCTGTTATGGTCACAAAGGCTCGAGGATCAATTTCAAAGACAAGTGATTTCAATCTACTTATTTCATTTCTTGATACAACACAATAACCAATATTCATATCTTTTCTAGTATAACTACCTTGTCCTTTAAAATACGTTAAACCACGTTCCATATCTTCTTGAACTATTTTAGTTATTTCTTCTATTTTTGGTGAAACAATCATTACACCTTTACCAGATACCCCACCTTCGACTACATAGTCTATTAACTTAGTACTAATAAATATATAGAATAGAGTATATAAGATTGCTGGGAAACTTTTTACCGCTACAAACGTAAGAGCTATAATAACACCATCTAATACTTGAATAATTCTTCCAATTGAATTCCCTGTATAAAGTTGAATAATTTTAGCTACAATATCTACCCCTCCAGTCGTACCACCAACTAAAAATACTATTCCTAGTCCAATACCTGCGATAATACCACCAAAGACAGAAGCTAATAACTTATCTCCACCAATATCAATATTAACATTATATATTTCAAAAAATTTTAGCCAAGCTGTTAACATAGAAATACCATATAAAGTATATATCATAGTTTTTCTATCTAACATTTTAAATCCAATAATTAATAATGGAATATTAACCAATATTGTACCAGTTGATACTGGTAATCCAAATGCATAAAGTAGCAACAAGGAAATACCTGTTCCTCCACCCTCTGCAAGTTTGTTTGGTACATTAAAGTGCATTATCGCAAATGAATAAATAGCACAACCAAGACAAATAAATATTAACTCTTTTGCAATTTTTTTTATATCAACTTTATCTAATTTTAGCGACATAATACCCCTCCCATAATAAATTACATATACATTATATCAAGTAATATTTTTAAAAACAACACTTCTTATAAAATTTTTATGTAAATTAAAGTAAATAATATATTTCATAATTAGAAGTTTTATTTTTTTTTAGACTTTTTTTTCAATTTGTACTATAATTATAATATCAATCATTGGAGGATAACTTAATGAAAAAAAACTTTATACCGAATTATCTTACCTTGTGTAATATCTTTTGTGGCTTTTTATCAATATTAGTTACAGCACATGGATATTATGTTTGGGGAACTGTCTTTATTTTATTAGCAATGCTTGCAGACAGATACGATGGTATTGTAGCAAGAAAACTTGGTGTCGTTTCTGACATCGGTCATGATTTAGATTCTTTATGTGACGTTGTAAGTTTTGGTGTAGCACCTGCTATACTAATTTTTGAAAAATTTGTATCTATTGATAAACCATCTTCTACATTAATAGTGATAGTGGCTATCCTTAGTGCCATCTACGCTTGTTGTGGCGCTTATAGATTAGCAAGATTTAATGTTACTAAGATGAAAGATGGTTATTACCAAGGTGTCCCTATTACAACTTGTGGATCAGTTTTAGCTATAATATCATTATTTAACTTACCAAGCATTATAAACTTAGTATTACTAGTAATTTGTTCATACTTAATGGTAAGTAATTTAAAAATTAAGAAAATATAAAAATAAAAAGTTTGGATAGCTCCAAACTTTTTATTTTTCTTTATTTAAGACATTCATATATTACTTGGGCTAACCCTTCTGGGTTTTCCCATGCCATAGAATGCCCAGCATTCTCTACTATTTTTACTTCTATATTATTCTTTGGTAACTCTTCTAAATC